>CAZEZQ010000091.1:0-10874 GCA_964516245.1 uncultured bacterium
TTCTGGTGGGTGGGGAGGTTGATGGTTTCGCGGGCGGCCTGAGTGGTGGGAGCCGGGAAATTGCACAAACGGGGACTCCCCAACCCTAATTGGCCTGAGAGTTTGACACGTTACCATCTTAACCGCTGTTCGGTTAGCAGGCCGCTTTTGCCAATGTTCGATCTTCCATTGGGATATACGAACGTTGATCGGCGCCGATATACATCTGCCGGGGACGGGCGATTTTCTGGTCACCGTCTTCCAGCATTTCCTGCCACTGCGCCAGCCAGCCGGAGGTGCGGGGGATGGCGAAAAGCACAGGGAACATATCCACCGGGAATCCCATGGCCTTGTAGATGATGCCCGAATAAAAATCGACATTGGGATACAGGCTGCGCGACACGAAGAATTCATCTTCCAAAGCGACCCGTTCGAGTTCGAGCGCGATATCGAGCAAGGGGTCTTTGCCGGTCACCTCGAAAATGTCCGGCGCCATGTCTTTTAAGATTTTGGCGCGTGGGTCGTAATGCTTATACACCCGGTGGCCGAATCCCATCAGGCGAAACTCGCCGGCTTTCACCCGTTTGATATAATCGGGCACATGAGATACATCTCCGATTTGGCTGAGCATTCGCAGCACCTGTTCGTTGGCCCCGCCATGCAACGGCCCATAAAGGGCGGCCGAAGCGGCGGCGAGAGATACATAGGGGTCGGCGAGCGAGCTGCCCACACTGCGCATGGCATTGGCGCTGCAGTTTTGCTCATGGTCGACATGCAGAATGAAGAGCACATCCAGCGCACGTTCGAGAGTTGGGTTGGGATTATACTTTTTGGCGGTTTGTTTAAACATCATGCTTAAAAAGTTCCCGGTATAGCTGAACTCTTCATCGGGATAGGTGTAGGGCCGGCCGATACTATGGCGGTAAGCAAACGCGGCTATGGTGGGCACTTTTGAAATCAGCATGGCGATTTGCTCTTGCCGCGCCTGCTTGTCTTTCACCTGTTTGGCTTCGGGATGAAAAGTGGATAGCGCGGCAAGCGTGCTGACAAAGATTCCCATCGGGTGGGCGTCGTGATGAAAACCATCCATGAATTTCTTTACATTTTCATGAACGATTTCATGTTTGACAACTTGGTTCTTCCACTCATCAAATTGGCTCACGCCGGGCAATTCACCATTCAAGATTAAATAGGCCACTTCCAAATAATTGCTGCTTTTGGCCAGGTCATCAATGGGGTACCCGCGATAGCGTAAGATGCCGCGTTCGCCGTCAATGAAGGTGACAGAACTCTTGCAAGAGGCCGTGTTCATAAACGCGGGATCGTAGCTAAGCAATCCAAAATCATCTTCAGACACTTTGATCTGGCGAAGATCAAGACCCCGGATCGAGGCTCCATAGGTGGGGTAGGTCCCATACTGAATCGGTAGTTCATATTGCTTTCCAGTTCGGTTGTCGGTGATGGTCAATGAATCGGTCATGGTAGCATCTCCTTTTCTCGTGCGTTTCTCGAACCAAATCCATACAATGCGCGATGAGAAAATCTAACGAAATCCCGGCGCTTCTTACAAGTTGGTTGGATTCTTGTTGATATAGTTCCGCCTTGATTTCCTGATTTCTCAGTGAGAGTGATACGAGGGACAAAAGAAGGAAAGAGAACAAAAAGGTATGTAAAAGAAAACCAAAAAATCAGAAAAGGAGTACGCAATAAATGGAAGGATCAGATCCCCCGTTCTTCTCCCTTATATTTCATTATACGAAAGACGCATGGTACAAGCCAATAAAATTTTTAAAAATTGAAAAGGGTTTAAATATCGAAAATTTAATCAATATAGTCAAATATAAAATGCTTGTTCCTATTGCAAACGTGTTGCTTCGGTTTCTTCAGGCAAATCGAAAGATATGATGAATGGCATCAAGACTCTACAATTCACGTTTTTACACTTCATCTACTTTTGTGTTATCTTCTATCAAGTAAGAGACTTTTAACTATTCGTACGGAGATTTTGTGTATGTTCATCAAACCAATGCGTTTGTTTCAGTTGATTTTTGTTTTTTGTTTAATTGCATTTCCCCGGCTTCTCAATGCGCAAGAAATTCCAAAACCACTTTCCACTCCCCTTGGGGGGATTGGCACGGGGTTTATTGAAATTCTTCAGGATGGCAGCATTGGGCAAGTGACCATAAACAACAACCGGCATCAACCCCTTCAACTTTCCAACGGTAATTTTGCTGCGTTCTTTGCTGAAAGCATACAAGAAACGTTCAGCAGCCGTATCGGGCACGAATCCGATAACGAACGTGGATGGAAAGACATACAATCCGTTGCTCAATCGTATCCCGAAGTGACAACCAAATTCACTCATCCATCGGGGAACCTGACAGTCGAGCAACACGCGTTTGCTCCATTTTTTTGGGGGGATGCCGAGCGTTCCAGCACACCGGCTGTGGTGTTTCGCTATACGGCAAGCAATCAATCACAACAAAAGCAAACCGTTTCTTTGGCATTTTCTTGGACGAATATGATCGGCTTGGGTGGCACACCCACCCAATCGTTTGCGCCTGAAGGCCAATGCGCGCAAGAGCATATCAGACGGGGCCGATTGCGTGGATTTCGTTTTGGGTTCGAACCAAGTGAAAAACCAAACTCCCCTCTAATAAAAAATGCAATAGGTGAATATGCGCTGCTTGCCGCAACGCAAGATGGGGACAAGGTATCGTATTTGCCCTCTTGGGACCCGAATGCGCCAATATCAGAATTTGATGCGATGTTTGCAAAAGAGGGGAGATTGGTAGAAGCTGTTCCAAAAAAAGGGAGTGTTTCTGTAAAAGATCAACGCCGGCCTGCGGCGGCAGTCGCGGTGCAGCGGGAACTGGCAGCCAATGAGAGCACCACATTCGTATTTGTATTGAGTTGGTATATGCCCAACCAAGTAGTCAAAAGTGGGAGGGATTTGGGAGTCTTTTATGACAACCGGTGGGACGGGGCTGTAGAAATTGCCGAAGAGATTGCTGAGAACCACGCTCGCATCTATGAAGAAATGGAGGCTTTATGGCAGCCGGTCGAAACAGCCACGCTGCCTGCGTGGTTGAAGCCATCACTATTGAACAGCCCTGCTCTGCTGGCAGAATCAGGCGTGTATTTGAAAGACGGCCAGTTTTCACTTTTTTCTGAAGATAACAAGTATCCCGGCAATTTGGGATCCCCCGAAGAGCGCCTGGCCCAGTCTTCGTTTTTATTGCATTGGTTCCCTGAGTTATTGAAAAAAGAATTGCAATTGTTTGCCAACGCGCAGCTTTCGACAGGCGAAGTGCCTAGCGCAATCGGAAATTTATATGCCGAGTTCGGCGCTGGCGATGTGCTGGGCGGGTTCGAAAGCCGCCCGGATAGCGCCGCCGCGTTTGTGATTCTCTTATACAACTACATGCACTGGACGGGGGATGAAGAATTTTTGCAGGATATGTATCCCCATTTGCGTGAAGCCATTTTGTGGTTGATGGCGCAAGATAGCAACAACGATTCTATCCCCAATGGGCCTTCTCTTGCTCGAAGGGAAAACGAACAATCGACCCGTTTGTTTACCGGCAGTTTGTGGATGGCGGCTCTGCGCATCGGTGAAGAAGTATTGGCCGAGATAAACATACGAACGCGATGCCGCGATATGCTGCAAGACTCACAGCAAAACTTGGTGAGCCAATTGTGGAATGGGAGCTATCTGAAACCGAGATACAGCGCATCTCCAAACCCCTCAAATGAATTTATTGCTCCCAAGTTAGGCCAATTGCCGGGAGAGACTTTTGCCCAACTGCATGGCTTTCAGCCCTTGATTGAGCCTGATTATCTGCAAATTCATTACCAATCTATATCGGAAAGGCTTCGTGAATCTGATTCAATGAACCGGCCGAAATCGGCTTATGGGGTATCGTTTGCCAACGCATTTGACAATGCTTCTTTGGTGCAAGCCGGGTTTGAAAGCGGCGTTCAAAAGTATTTTGAAAGGGTAGACCCATCGTTACGTAATCTGAGTGATGCAGGTGCTTGGGGAATATACAACACCGTTTCGGGTTTGGCGTTGGACCGTGTGCGGCAATGTTTGATTGTTGGCCCGCGAATCCCCCAACAGCAAAATTCGATTGCGCTGCCGGTCATCAACCCAACCTATCAAGGCCGTATGGAAGTATTTCATTCACCCACCACGGCCATTATTGAATGTAACATAAATGTGGAACAAGTTTCACAAAGCAGCAAGGCCAGGTTGAAACAAGTCGCTTATAAACCTTCGTTTTTTACCCATTCCAGTTCGATTTCGTTACGGGTGCTGCACAACGGCAAATTCATCACCGGACAGGATTTCTCACGGGAACGCCTGCGGGTATTTGGTTTTGACAAACCACTCACTTTGAACAAAGGTGACACTCTAACCTTGATCGCCGCCCCCGCGCAACCGGCCAAGATACGAATTGATTTGGACAATTATTCTGTAAACAATTTGGGCGCGTATTGTGAAATTGAAACCTTGGCCAAATCGGCCCCCAGTTATTCGTTGTTGATCACCAATGCCCTTCATCAACTGCAATTGGTCAATTTGGAATTCCGGCAAAATGTGAAAGCCGAATATACCCTATATCTCAATGGGCGGCGATTGCCCCCCTTCAGCAACTTGAATGAAGCGTTCCCCCTGTTGCTGCGCACCAGCCCCATTCGGCGGGAGGACGCCGAATGGCTGAAACATGTGAAAAACGCCTGCGCCAATGCGATTCGCAAGGTGGCGCAATCACCAGAGCGCAATGAGTTGTTGAACCGCTTGTGGGAGCTGCAGAAACATGTGGATCAAGTGATTCAGATGGACATCAATTTGCGCGGCGTCCGGTTGGATGTCATTTCATCGGGCCTGGTGGAAGAACCCGAAGTGATGGAGACCGATGTGAACCGAGACGAAATGATGGAACAGTTTCAAGAAGCCCAATCGCTGGAACAAGATTTCCGCCAGAATTTGAACCACCTAACCAACGATCCCGTTTTGGCATCAGAACTATTGGGCTATTTTACGCCCTTAGAAATCCAAGTGCAGAAGCAGCGTGTCACACAGAATGAATCGCAAATCGGTATCGACGTACAAGTGAACAATTCACAGCAAATCTCGCATGATTCGCGGGTCACGATGAATGTCCCGCAGGGATGGAATTTTACTGCCGATGGCAGTGTTGCGTTTGAGGGCAATGAAGAGCCGCCATTTGAACTCGGCTTTACTGTGAAGTCCAATCAAGATTTGTGGAAAAAACGCCAGCCGCTTTCAGTTGTGGTTTCGGGCACATGGAACCAGCACCCCTATCGCAAAGTGATCCCTTTCGCAGTGGGGCACAATTTTGTGAAAACATGGCTGACGATCGGCCCGTTTTCAAACCGGGGGGGAGAAGGATTCGACCACGTTTACCCCCCCGAACTCGATATTGAGCCCGGCACAAATTACAAAAGCATGGGCAAAACGGTGGAGTGGGAACAACAAGAATTTCAGAACGGTTATATCGATTTCAACCAGCTGTATGCCTCACCCCAAACCACAATCGGATATGCTTATACAGCGGTATATTCTCCCCGCGCACAAGCGGTGCGCTTTGAATTGGGCAGTTTCGGCGATTTAAAAATATTCCATAATTACAAGGTCATCTATTCCGAAAGAAACCTTCAAAGCCCACATCCGGGATCGGTGGTGCATTACACCCGTTTGTTTGAAGGCTGGAACCATATATTGGTAAAAACCGGTGAGCGTTCAGACAACTGGGGATTTTATTTTGAAATCACAGATTTGAACGGCCAGGCGATTGAGGAGTTGTCTTATTCACTTGACAAAGCGCTTTAATTGACAACCCTATTCACTACACTGTGGGCGGCGATATGATATAGTACTTATTGTCTTTCATCGGTGAGGAGTGAAGGGTATGAGCCGAATGTGGGATAAAAAAGCCAGCCGTTATCTGGCCCATTTTCGCATTTTCGATTTGCGTGAGGATATCTATATCAACCCCCGAACGGCATGCGAATATCCTGCTTTTATTTTGGAAACCCGCGATTGGATCAATGTGATCCCCACTACGGCAGACCATCAGGTGGTGATGGTTCGCCAATACCGTTTTGCGGCTGAAGAAGTGACCTTGGAGATTCCCGGTGGGTTGGCCGACCTCAGCGACAAAACCATGCAAGAGGCGGCCAGCCGTGAATTGCTCGAAGAAACGGGCTATGAATCAAACACGATTGTGCCGCTGGGTATGGTTCGCCCCAATCCAGCAATTTTGAATAACCGATGCCATGTGTTTTGGGCAAAAGATGTAGAATTGAAGTTTGAGCAGAATCTCGATGACGGTGAAGATATAGCGGTGGAACTGTTTCCCCTGGATCAAATCCCCTCTCTCATTCAAAATGGAACTATCAATCATTCGATCGTGTTAAATGCGTTCCAGCTGTTGGATATGCATTTGAAAGTCAATAATGGAAATATACCCTTGAAATAATTATGGCGCATTTTGACAAACATTTTACTCTCGAAGAAGCCAATACTCTTTTGCCTCGCATTCGTGAAGTGTTTGCGAAGATTCATCAGTTAATCAACGAGGCTCGCAGCGAGCGTCCAAAAGTCGTTCCTCTGTTTAAAGAACCGAAACCTACAAACGGTTCGCAAAAGAGCAATGGCCATGTAGAAAAGAACCGTTCGCGTGAAGAAATTATGAAAGAGATTAATGAATTGATCACCGAAATCACAGACCAGGGGATTGTGATACAAGATGTGAGCCGGGGTTTGATCGATTTTCCCGCCTTTGTGGATGGAGAAGAAGTGTTTCTCTGTTATGAAATGAACGATGGCGATCACATCATCGCCTGGCACCATTTGGATGCGGGCTATGCGGGCAGACAACCGATTCCGGAGGATTTGATTTAAATTGCTCAGGTTGTAGGTGTGACCACGCGGCATCCTCCTCTCTGCGATTCCAATCCTCAGCCAAAGCCGCTTCGCTGAGCATGGCAGTTTCAGATACATCTGATTCGTCATCGAGTATAGTAACTAAAGCACGCCGTGTTTTAGATAACTTAACGGGTTCAAGCAATTGTACATTGCCCTTTTGATCAATCGTTGCTTCATACGTTTGACGCATGATAACTCTCCTGATTTTTATCGGTTGAGCCGTTTGGTGCTTTTTTATTTTAGAAGGATGGCTCAGAGGGAAGCTTTCTCTCTCCGATACGAATGATTCTAATGATAATGTATCACATTTTTGGTATAACATTCAAGCCAAACTAATATTTGATTTTATAGCGGTCAATCAAACATCTTTTATTGGTTTCTTCCTTTGCTATTACGAGCTTTAGTGTCGATCGGATATTGGTTGGTAATCACTTTAATTAAAGTATTAATTTCTTCCGCCCGGATTTGTATTGTTCCTACCAGGTTTTCTTCTTGAAAATCGGCTCGCGCAGTGATTCCACGGGTTTCAACATCGGGAATTTTCACTACCAACAATGGGTTGAAGCCGGTGGAGAGTTTGGCCAGATACATTTGCGCCGCTCGCAAGGCTTCAATGAGGTTTAGCCGGCCGGCAAATAAGGCTTGCTTGTCTTGTTCGCTGGGCCATTCTTCGCTTGATTGCTTTTTGTGATTGCGCTGTATCCGCGTATACAGATCACGAATTCGATCGTTGGTATTCAATATCGTTTGATCGATAGCCAGTTGATGCAGAGTCAATTCTTCACCCCATAGCGTATCGGGAGTTTCGGCTTCGGGGTCGCCGGGTTTGAAACTGAAAGTGACCGAACGGACTTCACGGTCTTTGAATTGTTCGTTGTTTGGGCCGAGTTGCACCTTATTGCCCAAACCATTGGCTTCGGCAATGTTTTTCACCGCCCGCTGCCATGCCTCCAAAAAAGCTTCGCCCTTGGCTTCTCCCACCGCATGCTGTGCCGCATGCAGGCGGATCGGATCGTTGAGGTTGTTGCTCAGTTCAAGCGAAACCGCCAGTGAACCGTTGGCCGCCTCTTCGGCGGTTTGCCGCAGCGACCCAATTTCGAACGTGTTGAGCGAATCCCAAAACGGCTGCAACACTGCTTGAGCATGATTCGCATTGGTATTGAGCAATCCAAAAGCCAGCGATTCGGGGACATAAAGTGAAGTCGCGATAGATGCCTCTGTAGGTTGAAAAGATTTGGCGAAAGTGTGCAGGCTGCTATCAGGTTTGGGATAGGCAATCTTTTGAATTTGGATTTGTTCAGGTGAAATGTTGATCTGAATTTCAAGAGATTCGACTTGGGCAGATAGATCAAAGATGGTTTTTTGCAGCGCGAGCGACCAGGGAGATTGATTATTCTCGGGTAATTGCAGATTGTCAAACAGATTTTCGCGCAGGAATTTTTTGTAATCATCAAACAGGTTTTCCAAGTTTCCCCACAACTGAATTTCGTTTTCATTGGAGGGTAGAATTTCTTGAAGATTCTCCAAACTCCCCCCGTTTTTATGCCACTCGTGCAACTCAACCGCATGGCCTTGATCGCTAATCAAGGCATATTCGTTGTGCATGGTGACTGTCAATCGATCATCTGGCAGTTGTTTTCGAAACAAGGTTTCATCTTGTATGGGATAGAAAGCGGCTACCGGTTCATCGCCGGAAGAAAATTCACTATATACAGCCCAGAGCGCCTGGCTGCGGTTTACACCCTGCAGGGATTTCAGCGCAAAGCCTTTCGTGATGTATTGCTCTAATTGGATGTTGAACTCGACATCACTGGCATTGGTTAAAAATGTCTGCCAGTTCGTGGTTAACGAATCGAGTGAGTTGATTTTCAACACCGCGTTGGTTTTGCCGGGCACTTTTGCTTGAACAGGCAAAGCGCACATTGAATAAAACAAAAAGAGACAAAAAACAATAACATGATTCAAGTTTCTGGGCAGTTTCATAGGGATCCTTTTTATACGACTTGGATATTCGTGAATTCGCGATCTTCGGTCATCATGAAACAACGGACTTCAGGTTCTTGTTTTTGCAGAGAAATAATGAAGTAATAGGTGTCAGGATATTCGTTTTCGTTCCGGTCGGTATCAGAAGGTTCGGGCGCACTATTGGGGTGTGAGTGGTAAATGCCGATCATCTCTTCGCCGTGTTGGCGCATTTTGCGCATGGCATTGAAGAGATCTTTGGGATCGGCAAAATAATTGGTGGTTGAATTCAAATTGTTGGAAAGTGGATGCACCGAAGTGACAACCGATCCTTTTCCACCCAACACTCCACAGCATTCGTTTGGTTTGAGCTCCAAAGCATGATCGATCATGCGCTGCATGAACGATGGAGGCACCACCACCGATTGGTTTATCACCGAATGGTTCATAATGTTATCTCCCGAGGTTTTAGCAAGTTCCATAAAAAAAGCCGCGGGTTTCGCAGCTGAATATATTTTACCTATATAGAACCTGCCATTCTAGCGGTTGAGAAGAGATTTCTTGAGAGTTGGATGAGTGAATAAGTAATACTATTTTGGTGAAAGAGAAAGGATTTTATCAAAACGCTCTATAACCGGGTCTTCCAACAAAAATTCCCGGCAGCCTTCGCATTGAAACACAGGCAAATCTTTCAAAATTACAATTGTTTGTTGTGAGGTTTTGAAAGGTGTGTCGGTTTGAGTTTTCTTCATTTTTGAACCACAAACATGGCATTCATGGTCGAAACCTCATCATTTTTCTTGATTCAGTGTATGTATGCATTCAAATTGATGGGAGTACCGCTGCGATACTCCCATCTTATGTGTCATACAATAATTACCATCATTTCAACGCCTGATTCACCGCATTTCGCTGAATCCCATTTGGGAAATTGGCTGCCAGGTATTCTTCGCCGCTGAGCACGAAGTTGCTCAATACGATGCGGTCACTGACTCCGATATTGTCGGGGTTGAACTCGCGTTTTTCGATGCGGCTTTGTTCGCGTTCGGTAATCTCTTCACGCAAGTTGTAGCGGTCCCACAAACCGATACCCACGTTGGGTTCAAGGTGGATGAACTTCCAATCGGCAATTTCTCCTTCAAACCGTCCGCTTTCATCCTGCAAAATGGGTTTGGAACCGGTGCGACGTCCTTTGTTGTCGAAAATGGGTTCAATATCCACCAAACGGCCGCGGCGTTTGTATACCGGCATGATGACATAATCGCACATCAGATAGTTGGCCCAGCCATATGAGACGCCCCGCAAATCGTCGAGCAGTGTTTTGCCGCTTTGTTTTTCCCATTCTTGCCCGGCGGTTTTCACATACTCATTCAAGGCCTGCAACACTTTTGGACCTTCTTTGTGCAATCCTTTAAAGATTTGTTTGCGGAACGGTTTTTGGATGTGTTCGGGACGAAGCGGTTCGAGGGTGCCGCCGCGGCCCACATTGGTCGCCACCTGCAAACTCATTAATGAAATGGGGAAAGCAGTGTCGTACGGTTTGCTGGGGTTAGAAGAAGAGACCACGATTCGCATGGTGCCATAAATTTGCGAACGCGGGTAGGTATCGCGATTGACCGGCGTGTTCCAATCCATCACCTGGCGGTCAACAAACGATTCCATCAGTTCGGGCGAAGCCCACAATTCGGGATTGGTGAACACGGCGGCTTGGATGACCACGTTTTGGCCTTTGGAAACATCATACACAAAGCGAACGGCCCGAGTGAGCGATTCTTCATTGATCCGGGCAAACTCGTCCTGCACCTCAAACACTTTGAGGTTTCGCGCGCCCGATTCTGCCGCTCCCTTGATCAATACGATGGGATGCTCGTGGGCGAAGGCGCGCAAACCGGAGTAGTTTTTGCTGCTATCGCCTTCCCTGATTTTTTCTAGAATAGCATCCTGCGATTCATTTGCGTTCCATTGGTGCAGCCAA
>CAZEZQ010000091.1:10884-11326 GCA_964516245.1 uncultured bacterium
TCAGGGGGCAATTCGACACCAGTTTCGGGCGTGAAGATTTTGGGATATATCGATTTGTCGTAGGTCAAATCGGTATAGATTTGCGATTGAATGGTGGCCGGCATGCCTTCTGCTTCCGATTGGCCGTTGGCATAAATGGGCAAGCCATGGAACGGAACCAATCCACCCGCCACAATGGGCGCAGGGTCATTCTTACGGCCAAAACGGGCCGCGATGCGAATGCCTTTTGCGGATAACCGTCCTTCAGCTTTGGCCTGTTTGATTTGCTCTTTGACTTGAGATTTCTTCAGACCCTTGTGCCGCGCCAAGGCTTCTGCGTATTCGTCCTCACTGATATAAAGGTGCGCATCGGTTAATAGCAGCGCTTTGCGTTGGGCCCCTTCGACATCCACAAAATCGTTGTAGCGGGTAATGAGAATATTCGCGCCCGAATATCCCTTCT
>CAZEZQ010000092.1:0-731 GCA_964516245.1 uncultured bacterium
AGCGATCATCTCTCACATCAAGAAGACCTATAATTTGATGATCGGCGAACGGACCGCCGAGATGATCAAAATCGGCATCGGCTCAGCCAAAAAAATGGGTGAAGAACAGGCGCTGGATATTAAAGGCCGTGATTTAATTAACGGATTGCCCAAAACCGTACGCATCACCACCGAAGAAATTCGTGATTGCCTGCAAGAACCCATTAGTTCAGTTGTGGATGTGGTGAAAATTGCCCTGGAAGAAACCCCACCGGAACTTGCGGCAGATATAATGGAACGGGGGATAATGCTGGCGGGCGGCGGCTCGCTGCTTCGTGGATTGGACTCTCTGCTGGGTGATGAAACCGGATTGCCCGTTTTGGTGGCCGAAGACCCACTAACCTGTGTTGTGATGGGGACTGGAAAAGCGTTGGATGAAATGGACCGTTTGCGCTCGGTTATCCAAACAACTGAAAATATATAATTCACAGTGCGGGATAAATGAATACAATATGAAAAGAACTATTTTGAATGCAAGGTGAGCTGTTGATTTACAATTCAAATTCTCGGCGCTTGTTTCGAAAAAAACGGACCAGTTGGGTGAATCCCAAGACATTGGGGATCTTCTTTCTTTTACTATCTTTATCATTGCTGCTGTTTTATCCCACAAGCGAAGACGAGATTCAGAATCCCTCGTGGATGGGCCGGATCATGCTGACATCGGTCTCTGCCGTTCAATCCGTTCGAAATAT
>CAZEZQ010000092.1:741-3659 GCA_964516245.1 uncultured bacterium
TATTGCCTATAACACCACATCAAATGTATTGGATAATTTTCGCGCCAAAAAAGAACTCGAAGAGGCCCGGGAACTCATCGCCAAACAAAATGAAGAATTGACAGAATTACGGTATAAACTTCGCCGCTTCGAAAGTTATAAAGCGGCAGAAAATATGCCGGATGAAGATTACCCCACCGTAAAAGCAATTGTATTGAACCGCGACAACCGGTTGACCGACACATTGATCATCAATCGCGGAACGCGTGATGGATTGGATGTAAACTTGCCCGTATGGACAACCGAAGGCCTAATCGGCAGGACCTACAAAGTAAGCGGCCACTTTTCACGCATTCAGCCCATCACCGATCCAGGCAGCGCTGTGGGGGTATGGGTTGAAGGCACTCCATACGAAGGGATTCTACGGGGCACCGAAGACGGAAACCAATTGGTGCTCACCGATCAACACTTGGTAAGCAGCGGCAGTGAACTGCTGGTGCCCGAACCGGGTATGCGGGTGATGACCTCCAGCCGGGGATTGGTATTTCCCGAAAACATCCTATGCGGAACCATAACCGATGCCACCACTGAAGAAGGTATGGTAGTGGAGACCGCGGCAGATATCAATTCTGTTCAAGCCGTTTATGTATTAGCCAATACGGCTATGAAAGAAGAAATTTTAAGTTTGGCAACAGAAGAGTAAGGTATGTCTTGGCTGCTATTAGCACTCGTATTGTATATCGATATTGCAGTTCGTATATTTTTTGGACTGGGGCCATGGTCACCTGATTTGTTGGTGTTGGCTATTGCGTGCATCGCTCTGTATTTTCCCTTGGGCCAAGCCTACACCATGGCCTTTTTGTATGGTATGGCGTGGGATGCCGCCTATCTTGACGCATTGGGCCTGCACTCGCTGTTATTTGTAGTAGCCGTCATGATTACATCGCGGATGCGCCAGATTCTATGGGCACGATATGCGGTATCGCGGTTGGTGATCGGCTTCGTTTTGTCGGCCTGTGTCCGTTTTGGTGAAGTGATGTATTGGCTTTCAAACCGTGATTTTGAAGTGCTGGTCTCAACCGCGCAAACCTATGTTTTGTATGGAGCTATCGTAACAGGCGTTTGTTTTTTCTTTCTGAAGTGGGAGCCTAGGCCGGTTCAAGTGCCGGCCAAATCTCCCCAAGTATTATTCGGCGAACGGTAAACCATGGCCAATAACAAATATCTTCTTACTTTGAAAACAATCAATGCCGACCGCCGGGTACGTATGTTGTTTTTTCTTTGCTTCGCGGTGTTTGCCGTACTCACCTTTCGCTTATGGAGCATTCAGGTTTACCGGCAAGAAGAATTCAAAGAAAAATCCGAGCGAAATTTCCACCGTTTTGTGCCCGTACTAAGCGAGCGGGGAAAAATCTTGGACCGGGAAGGCCACATTCTGGCCGAAGACACCTCTTTTTGGGATGTCTGGGTTCCCATTAAATCCAAAAATGGGAAACGGGACATCACCAAAGAAATGGAAAAGACGCTCCAACTTCTTTCTGAAATTTTAGACAAACCCTACGACGCGCTGCAGCGCCGCTATTTAATAGAACCGCGTGATATCCACTACAAACATTACCGCATATCCATTGCGGAAAAAGTACCTTTTGAAAAATATGTCGCCCTGCAAGAACGCCGAATCGAATTTCCCTATGAGGCCATGATCTCGACCGTTCGCGTGCCACAACGCGATTACAAAGAGGGTGAACTTGCCGCCCACATTTTGGGCCACAACCGGGAAATCAACGCCAAAGAACTCAAAATGGAGCGCTATAAAGATTACAAGCGAGGCGACCGGATTGGGAAACAAGGGATTGAAGAGCAATATGAGTCGTATCTGCGGGGGACAGATGGAGAAAACCTGGTCTTCGTTAACAAAAACGAAATTCAACAAGGCACCACCAAAGAAATTCGGCCTGCCGTACCCGGCAATAACGTTGTCTTAAACATCGATATGAAACTGCAACAAGCCGCGGAATATATTTTAGGCGCTTCCAAAGGCGTTATGGCCGCCATGGATCCCCGCAATGGCAATGTATTGGCCATGGCCTCGTACCCGCGCTTTGATCCCAATAAATATATGCGCAATCCCAACCAGTATTATACCTCAGACCGGCCACTCTATCACCGAGCCGTTCAAGGCACCTATGAACCGGGTTCAGTATTTAAAGTATTCGAAACGGTACCCATTCTTGAAGAACTCCATTGGGATCCAAAGGCCAAAGTATTTTGCCCCGGTTCATTCCGCTTGCCCGGTGTCGGAAAACCCTGGCGATGCTGGAAACATTCAGGCCACGGCAATATTGATCTCTATGAAGCCCTCGCCATGTCGTGCAATGTCTTTTTCTACAAAATGGTGGGTGAGAAATTGGGGATTGACCGTCTCGCCGCTTCTATGGCGGATTTCGGCTTTCATGACAAAACGGGACTTGACCTGCCTGATGAGCGCAATGCCGTCTTTCCCTCCAAGGCTACGGTTCGCCCCTGGTATGATGGATATACTATTAATTGCGCCATCGGCCAGGGAGATATTGAATTGAGTCCCATTCAAATTACTACGGCTGTGTGCGCTATCGCCAATCGGGGAACCCTGTGGAAACCCAGAGTCGCCAAAGAAATTCACTCTCCAGACGGAAAAACCATTGATACTTTCGAACCGGAAGTGGTTGGAAAAATCGAAGCGGCAACAGAAACCTGGGATGTATTGCACGAGGGGATGTATCAGGTGGTCAATATGAAATACCGCGGCACGGGGCGCCGCATTGTTGAAGAAGACGATCCTTACTTTATGGCCGGAAAAACCGGCACCGCACAAGATGGCACGGTTCGCGAACCCCATGCGTGGTTTGTAATGTTTGCCCCATATAAAGCTCCCGAAATCGTCATTACGGTTGTGGTCG
>CAZEZQ010000092.1:3669-6771 GCA_964516245.1 uncultured bacterium
GCGGGGAAGTGGCTGCCCCATTGGCCAAGCAGCTTTTAAAGGTCTATCAAGGCCGTACCCGCGTAGATGATTTGGTTCGAAATGAATCCCCCAAAAAATTAACGGAACATCAAGACACCAACAACAATCAAATCGCCAGCGGCGAATAAATACTCAGGTATCACATCATGTTTATGTTTAATTCAAAAATTTGGTACAAATTTGATTATTTAACATTGCTGCTAACTTTTGCATTGATCGCCATTGGCATCATCACCATTGGCGGGGCAACCTATTCATCAGACGGAAACTCGGCCTGGATCAAGCAACTTTGCTTTGCCGTAGCCGGTCTTTTTTGCCTGATTGGCATTCTCTTTGTAGATTACCGCTCTTTGATTCGATACGCTCCTTTTTTTTACGTACTGGGATTAATCAGTTTGCTGCTTTGTTATGTTCCCGGTTTGGGTTACTGGGCCAAAGGGGCCCATTCATGGATTAAAATCCCTATACTGAATTTAACGCTGCAACCTTCTGAATTTGTCAAAATTGCTACCATCTTAATGCTGGCCCGGATTCTGGGTGCCAGAAAAGAACATTGGAACAGCGCTTGGGATGTAATCTTTCCTCTCACGATCGGCGCCATTCCATCCATTATGATCGCTGCCCAGCCGGATGTGGGCACCGCTTCGGTTTTTGTCCCCGTTACGTTTTTAATGATGTTTGTAGCGGGCATGCCCTACCCTATTATCTTGTTGCTTTTTTCTCCTCTCACCTGCTTCTTTGGAGCCAGTGGACATATTATCTTCATCCTAATTTGGAGCGCGGTATTGGCCTCGTTAATCTTAATGGCCACCATCAAAAAAACGCCACTGGGGATCACCATCCCTTGCATCCTTGTGACCATCCTCGCTTATTTTGTGGTGTTCAATCATGGAACCGAAATATGGGAGAAAGTGCCTGAGTACCAAAAAAACCGTATTGTGGGCTATATGAATCCAGAATACGACCCCAATGGAGCCAACTTCAATGTTATACAATCCAAAATTGCGTTGGGGTCCGGTGGTTTTTGGGGCAAAGGAATCGGTGAAGGGACCCAAAGCAAATTCGGCTTTTTGCCTGAATTCGAGCATGATTTTATCTTCTCATTGGTGGGCGAACAATTTGGGTTTTTCTGGGCGGCGATACTTTTGGGCATGTTTCTTTTGTTGATTCTTCGGGGAGTTGACACCGCCATGGAGAGCAAAACCCTGCAAGGGTGTTTAATTTCAGCCGGTGTGGTTTCATTATTCTTCTCACACATTTTCATCAATGTGGGTATGGTGACCGGTCTTCTGCCCGTGACCGGACTGCCGTTAACCTTTATCTCTCAAGGCGGTTCATTCTTGATTGCCAGCATGATCGGCGTTGGTTTGATTATGAACATCCGTATGCGCACCTCTGAAGAAATGCTGAGAGAAGGATTTTCGGGCGAGCGTCCATCAATGGCTCTCCCCTCATCCATACCGGACGACTTTTGATTTTGAAACGGTTTGGTACCCGTTTCTCACTGTTTTCTTTCCCACGATTCTTGCCTGATCGATTCACAATGCGGTATTCTAAACTGATTGCAATCGTATAATCATTTGAAATAGAAATTTAAATACGATTCTCCCATTCCTCCCCAATGAAATGGGGGAGGTTAGGAGGGGGTTCAAAGATTCGCATATTGCATCCATTCAACCCTCCCCTTACCCCTCCCGCCACGGCGCGCACGCCCAATCTTGGGAGGGG
Source organism: uncultured bacterium (assembly GCA_964516245.1). Classification (GTDB taxonomy): domain Bacteria; phylum Hinthialibacterota; class Hinthialibacteria; order Hinthialibacterales; family Hinthialibacteraceae; genus CAZEZQ01. The sequence continues at coordinate 5,419 of CAZEZQ010000092.1, forward strand.
AATGGACTTCAAAGGTCTAACTCATTGCAAAGAATTAATATCCTCATAGGAGCGCCGCATGCAAATTCCCACTTCATTACAACAGCCTGAATCCATTTATACCGTGCGCAGCAAAGCTCCCGGTCCACAGGGAGAATTGCCACTAAGCGATGAAATGCTGCGCAACAGCCCCAGCGGCGATATATTCGCCCTTTCTCAAAATACTGGCATGGGTTGGCAGCCCATGCAAACGCACCGGAATAATTTTCTGATTCTCAGCACGATGGGAGGTTTTCGCGCTGAAGACGGCACTCCCATCGCGCTGGGGTATCACACCGGCCATTGGGAACTGGGGTTGTTGGTCAAGAAAGCGGCGGAAACCTTTAAAGAAAACGAATGCATCCCATTCGCTGGTTATTGCTCTGACCCTTGCGATGGTCGTACGCAAGGCACGGCCGGTATGATGGACAGCCTGGCGTATCGCAACAGCGGGGCGGAAGTATTGGGCCGTTTGATTCGTTCGCTCCCTACCCGCCGGGGCGTGATGGGAATCGCAACCTGCGACAAGGGCTTGCCAGCCATGATGATGGCCTTGGCCGAAGCGGGAGACAAACCGGGAATTTTGATTCCGGGTGGGGTTACCCTCCCGCCGGAAGAGGGCGAAGATGCGGGATCGGTTCAATCTCTCGGAGCCCGCTATGCGCATGGTGAAGTATCACTCCATGATGCGGCCGCGTTGGGCTGTGCGGCCTGCGCCAGCCCCGGTGGCGGCTGCCAGTTTTTGGGCACCGCCGCTTCGTCGCAAGTGATTGGCGAGGCTTTGGGGATGACGCTCCCTCATGCTGCTCTTGCCCCTTCGGGTGAAAATTGTTGGCTCGAACTGGCTCACGGGTCGGCGCTCGCTCTAAAAGAGTTGGAAGAAAAAAACATTTCAATGAGCCAGATTTTAACCGAAGGCGCCATCGAAAACGCCATGGCGGTGCATGCCGCAGTAGGGGGGTCAACCAATTTGCTCTTGCATTTGCCTGCCATTGCTTTTAGTGCCGGGCTCAAACGGCCAACCGTGAAAGAATGGCAACATTTTAATAAAGCCATACCCCGAATTGTCGATGTGCTTCCAAACGGGCCACAAAATTTCAAGACCGTGCAATTGTTTCTGGCTGGGGGCGTACCTGAAATCATGCTGCATTTGCGCAAAATGCATCTTCTCGATCTCAGTTGCATGACCGCCAGTGGGCTTACTATGGGAGAAAATTTGGAATGGTGGGAAAAGTCTGAACGGAGAGAACGCTTTCGTGAAATTTTAAGGGAACAAGATGGAGTAGACCCCAATGAAGTGATTATGGACCCCGAAACCGCCAAGAAAAACGGCCT
>CAZEZQ010000092.1:6781-11283 GCA_964516245.1 uncultured bacterium
GTAAAAAGCACCGCAATCAAAGCGGAACTTTTTGAGGATGGTATTTACCGCAAACGCGGAAGGGCCCGGGTGTTCACGACCGAAGATTCTGCCATTGCCGCGCTGAAAAAAAGCGGTGATGAGGCCTTAACCCCCGATAACATTGTCGTGTTAATGTGCCGGGGGCCGATCGGCGCGGGTATGCCCGAAACCGCGCAAATCACCATCGCCCTGAAGTATACCAAAGCGTTGCAGAATATGGCGCTCATCACAGATGGCCGGTTTTCGGGTTTCACCAGCGGTCCGTGCATCGGCCACGTGGGACCGGAGGCCTTGGCGAATGGTCCGATCGGGAAAATTCAAGATGGCGATATCATCGAAATAATAATTGATAGCAAGACTCTCGAAGGCCAAATCAACCTAATTGGTGATGCGGCCACCCCCGAAAATACATTATCGGTAGAAATGGGCAATTTCATTCTCATGCGCCGCAGCATACAACCCGGTGTAAAACCAGACCCTCGCCTGCCCAAGGCGGTTCGCTTGTGGGCTTTATTGCAGCAAGCAGGGGGAGGCGTATGGGGCGGTTGTGTGTATGATGCAGCGGCGATTGAAAATAAGTTGCAGTAGAATCCCTGTATAAATTGGATCAACAAGATAAAATAACAAAAAAATTTTTTCTACCCATTAAGGTTCCAAATGAAACACAACCCTCAATTTGTTGAACTCGTTGAAGAGGCGAAAACACGTGTAAAGGAATGTATGGTTGATGATGTTAAATCGCGAATCGATAAGGGCGATTCTTCATTCCTTCTCATCGATGTGCGTGAAGACCACGAATGGGAACGGGGCCATATTCCCGGCGCGCTGCATTTGGGGAAAGGCATCATCGAACGCGATATTCATAAAGTGGCAGAAGACCCCAATCAAGAAGTGATTCTCTATTGCGGGGGAGGATTTCGTTCGGCTTTGGCGGCTGACAATCTACAAAAAATGGGGTACAGCAATGTAATCTCAATGGATGGTGGTTTTCGAGGTTGGAACGAGAGCGGCTATCCAGTCAAAACTGAATCTTAAATTTATATTGATTTTTTGCTTCCCTGGATTTCCCATAGTATAGTATATTAAAATTGCGCCTCTCATTCGTTTATCTTTTACGAGAAATCAATTACGTTCCATTTGGCCTCACAACTCTTATAATATCATAACATAAATGTACACCTTTGCTTATGGAGCGTAATTATGAAAGCGATGCCGACCGCGATCAAACGTCAAGGCGAAGAAGAATTGCTCATTGAATGGAACGATGGAGAAACCCGAAAATACAGAGTCTACGAGCTCTTAAAGGCGTGCCCATGTGCAGTATGTGCCGAAAAAAAAGAACAAACTCAAACCGGTCTCAATATATTGTCAGAAGAAGACCAAACGCGAATCAAACTGAACGCGATGCATCCAGTGGGCCGTTATGCCTATCATTTGGATTTCAACACCGGCTGCAACAATGGGATATACACACTCGAATACCTCAAATCGTTGGGAGAGCCGGTTTCAAATTGATTGCATTTCTAACCATTCTATTTGGCCTTGCCACACTTTCTTTGCAATCGCCTCTTGCCCTATCTGCCAAAGAAAACCCTCACCTCTTTTACAATCAAGATGATGTGGAGCGCGCTAAAGAGCGCATGGAGAATGGTGAGCAAGGATACGCCTCCATCGCAAACGGCATCATTCGTTCGGCCAGCAATATACTGCAACGCGAATTGGCTTTTTTTGAACGCCAAGCGGCTTGGTCGCATTTTTATATCTGCGATGGCAAAGGCGATGGAAACGACGACCCGAATGACGGCTGCGGCGGCAGATTGTTGTACGACGAATTGAGCCCTTTTGAACATCTGTGCCCCCGATGCGGGACGGTTTACCGGGGGGATCCTTACGATCGCGCCTGGATCACGTTTTACCGCAATGCGGTGGCTAGCCATTTCCAAACCCTATGTTACGCCTATCTCTTAACCGACAATCTCGATTTCGCCAACAAAGCACGCGACATTCTTATGCGGTACGTTCAACTGTACCCTTCGCTTCCACCAAAAGATGCCTGGGGAGGGAACTCTGTAGGACAGGCGAAACTGTTTTCATCTACCCTGGAAGCATCTATGTGGATAATCAATGTGCTTTGGGGGTTGGACGCGATTTGGGATTCACCCGCTATTCAGCCATCAGACAAAGACAAAATCCGGGAAGATTTGCTCGACCCCATGGTTTCCACACTTTCGTACGGTGATTGGGGAAGAAGCAACATCCAGGCATGGTTAACGACCGCCATTGGCTGCATCGGTTTTTTGTTGGAAGATGAACTCTATATTGACACAGCCATTAATGGAAATCGTGGATATCACTATTTGATTGAAAATTCATTTCTCGAAGAGGGATTTTCATTCGAAGGTTCAATCGGCTACCATTACTTCACCGCGCTCCCCTTGGCGCAACTCATAGTTGCGGCTCGGCAAAATGGCCATTCATTGTGGAACCAACGTTTTCATGAAGCGCTTGTCACACCGCTCTTTTTGGTGCAGCCGGATGGCAATTTTCCCCGTTACAACGATTCAGGCCGGATTCAACTACGGCATCAACGCTATCTCTATGAACTCGCCAATGCTCTTTCTGATGATACGATTTACGATCAAATTCTCACAGAGTTATACCACAATCAAGATTTATCCCGTGTGGACCATAATGTCTTGTTTGCAGGCCGGGATTACGAACCCACTCCCGTACAGGATTTTCAGGAACAAGCTCCAAAATCCATAGGGATCGAAGCCTTTCGGGGAGACAGCCAGAACCCTATGATGGCCTATATCGATCGCGGTCCCCACGGTGGAGTTCACGGCCATGAAGACAAGCTCAACATTGTGCTCTTCGGCCAGGGCAGGGAATTGATGTCGGATTTCGGCTCGGTTTCTCTCGCGAGCAGCTTGGTCGACAATTGGTTCCGGCGCGCGGCATCGCACAACACTATCTCCGTAGGTCAACACGGCCAAAACCGGCATGTTGAAAAATTCAGCCCGGTCACCGCCCGATACGATCAACTTCCCGGGATGAAACTCATCGCCGTTACCCCTGCAGAGAATGTGATACCCGGAAATCCAGACATGGAACGCACCTTAATTAAAGTGGAGGATCAATACGTCTTTGTATACGATTCATTCTCCAATGCATTCCCACCCGTTGATATTTTCTGGCACGGGTTTGGGCGTTTTAACGCTCCCTCTAATTTTGAAAGCACCAATAAACGTGAAGACTGGGATAATTCAAAAACTGGATATCAATTCTTTGAGCCGCCCCGTTTGGTTGGAGCCCCCAACCCCAGCAGCATAATTCAAGTTCCACCCCAAACAGAAGCTACACTGACATCTTGGAACTTGACTCTCGGTGTAACTGATACCATGGACGATATAACTTTGTGGTATGGCAATGGAGCCCTATCCGCAACCAGAACCGAAGGGGAATTTTCCCAGCGTTTTTTGGTGATTCCAAACCGGTTTTCCACCATTGGAAAAGACCTCACCCACCCCGAGTTGGACTTCAGCGAATTAACCCAGTTGGAATTCGATATTTACGCAGAAGACGATCTATACGATTTCGCCCTGGTTACGCTGCAAGACCCTGCCATGAATCTACGCTATACCTACGAATTTGAACTGGGCGAACCCGAAACCTGGCATCATGTAGAAATTGATTTGACCGATCCAACCAATGTATTGTCCAATTTTGACAACAAACACCGGTTTGAAATTTCTATCTATATGCAAAGTGATGACAAAGAAGACGCCTATTTTGCTTTCGTAGACAATATCATAGCCACAGGGCTCAACGGGCCAGAGCAGCCCTTGCCAATGGGTTTGGCTACGCATGTGGTCTCCGACCCGCCATCCACACAAATTCTAGCAGATGCTCCCACCTTGCGGATTGTCGAAGTGTATGGAGCGCAAATTTCACGGGTCAATGCGCCCAGCGCCAACGTTGCCACTCTTCTTGAAACGTATGCCCACCAGCCCAAATGGCGTCTAGAAAAACAAGGGGATTTTGTTTACAGAATTCAGAATGATGATGAAACACACCAATTGCAAATCAATCCAGATGCACTAACTTATTCATTATCAATCTTTAAAAATGAATTGCCCCGCCGTCTGATCGCACTAGGACACAGCGAATCTGAAATAGGGGAATTCCGTTTTCAATCAGAAAATTCCATCCAACTCCAGGCCGATTTTGAATTCCAGGGAGAACATGCACTTGCCATTCGCTATCAAACCGCTGGCGATTCAAGCGGTTTTCAATTGCAATCCGAACGATTCAATGAAATTTCAGAACTTTTGATAGACAACCAGCCGATGAATGTAGGTGATAACAATAGAATCAGTCTCCCCTCTGGAAAACATGAAATCCAGTTCTTCGAATCTGCTACCCATGTTGCTGAATGGGAAAAGCATGATTTTCACCAAAATCCATCTGAAGAATGAAGA
>CAZEZQ010000093.1:0-11227 GCA_964516245.1 uncultured bacterium
GTTGCTTTTTGGGATCGGGCCATTCATGTTCCCAAAGGTGGCCTGTAAATGCCAAATTGTATTTTTCGCACCACTCATAAATCGGCTTGAAAAAGTTATCGATCCACAAGCGGGTGACGGTCTTCCAATAATCAAAGCGTACGGCGGCCGATTTCGGTCCACCAAAACAAAGTTCTTGGAGATGGTTGCGCAGGTCATAGTCATGTTCCTGTTCGAACTCTTGCAGCAAATATTCTGACCAAGGGATTCCATTGTTGCCGGGCAGATTGGGTTCATCAGTGAAGACATATTTTATATGCTGATTGAAGTCTTTTTGAAAATGCTTGGCGTATTGATCGTGAGTTACACGCAAAAATGTTTCAGCTGTTTCTGGACGAAGTGGATCGGGATAGGGGAAGCCTCCATGATTGGGCCGTGCTTCAACTGTACGAGCAATCAACGCCCAAATGGGGTGGATATCACTTGCCTTTTCGATAGAGGATTCAGGAACGGGTTGGGGAAGACCATCATCATTGCCAATAGTAAAACAACCGAGAATTTCACCGCTGGGACATTGGCCGGGTTCGGTAATTTTGATGCTTGTTAGATATCGAGAGGCCAAATCAGGATGAGCCGCCAGCACTTCACCGCTGGCGAATCCTGAAGGGAAGCCGTTTTCATCATATATATGGCATTCCAACCCCAAGCGTTTGCATTCTTCGAGCGTGAAATGCCACATTTCATACCATTCATCGGACAGGTATTCGGTGATTAGTCCTGGACGGGCATGAACGAAAACACCCCCCATGCCTTCTTCTTTGTATTGCTGCAACATTTCCGCAATGCGTTCTTTCTCAATACGATCATTCCAAACGAAGAACATTTGTGGGCGTGCCCAAGCAGGTGGGTCTTGGAAATCACTGAGCCAGGTTGACATTTCTTGTTCCTCCTGTGCTACAGCAACTGAAGGCCATGCAATGCATACAATCAAAGTCGGGATAATTGCATAAAATATCAATTCCATTTTTTTCATGATACACGCTCGCTATGTAATTGTGGTATGATTGGCTTTCTATTTCACAAACGGTTTTGATTGAAACAATTCTAAGTGCAAAACTGTTATGATCCCTCAACGGTTTTACTAAGACCAAAAATATCTTTAATCACTATAAAAGACGCTATACACAAAATCAAGAAAATAATCCACCAACGTATCAGATCAGTAGTATGCATCAAGAATTGCTTGAAAATGCTATGAAAAAATAGATAATACATGTTACGAGGTGACTGTTCGTATGGCATAATCATTGAGTTCTTGAATCATGAACCATTGTATTTCATGTTTTTATAAATTTTGGGATCAGGAGAAAATAATGAAGAGGCGCCAATTCATACAATCTACTGCTGGAGCTCTAGCGACGATACCTTACCTGCAGAATGCTGTGCATGGTGAGGAAACGAATGACAAACGCCCAAATATCCTTTTTATCCTCGGAAATGATACGTCATGGCCACACATGAGCGCTTATGGATGCAATTGGGTCAACACTCCGGCGTTTGACCGCATTGCCCGTGAAGGCATTCTCTTCACCAATGCCTACACCCCCAACGCCAAATGTGCTCCTTCGCGTGCTTGTATTCTTACAGGTCGCAACTCTTGGCAACTTGAAGAAGCGGGAAATCATTGGGCCGACTTTCCTGATAAATTCCGTACCTATCCAGAAGTATTGGGTGAAAACGGTTATTTCACCGGCCATACCGGCAGTGATTGGGGGCCGGGCAGGGAAGCCAAGGGCCGCCAATTGGCTGGTCCGCCTTGGGAGAAAAAACGCACAACTCCACCTACCGATGATATGAAAGCAGGGGATCATGCAGCCAACTTTGCAGATTTCCTTCAAAATCGGCCAGAGGATAAACCATTTTGTTTTTGGTGGGGGTCTCCAGAAGCACATCGCAGTTATGAATATGGTTCCGGCATTGGTAAAGGGGGCAAATCGATTGACCAGATTCACGATGTGTTTTCATTCTGGCCCGATAACGAAACCGTTCGTACGGATCTACTGGATTACGCTTTTGAGATTGAGTATTTTGACCGGCATCTCGGCCGTTTTCTTGAATTGTTGGAAGAACACGGTGAATTGGAAAATACGATCATCGTTGTAACAACCGATCATGGAATGCCGTTCCCCCGTTGCAAAGGTCAAGCGTATGAATACTCCAACCACTTGCCTATGGCTATTATGTGGAAAAATGGATTGAAAAATCCTAGACGCGTTGTCGAAGATTATGTCAGCGTTATCGATATCGCCCCTACCTTTCTTGAATTGGCGCAGGTGAAGGGTGAGAAGTATGGCATGCAACCCATCACCGGCCGAAGCCTGACAGATATTTTGTATAGTGAAAAGGGAGGGCAGGTGAATTCGAAAAGAGATTCTTTGCTGATTGGCAAAGAACGCCATGATGTAGGCCGGCCTGGGGATGTGGGTTATCCCATACGGGGGATCATCCGCAACGGTTATCTCTATCTGCATAATTTTGAACCGGACCGCTGGCCGGCAGGAAATCCAGAAGCGGGCTATCCCAATATTGATGGCAGCCCTACCAAGACCGAAGTGTTGCAAACCCGAGAAGATTCCCGTCCCCGAAAGTATTGGGAATGGAATGTTGGTAAACGCCCGCAGGAAGAATTGTATTACTTACAAACGGACAGGGATTGTATTAACAATCTGGCGAAGCATCCCAATTATCAGCAACTTCGAGAGCAGTTGAAAACCGAACTATTTTCTAGATTAAAAGAAGAGGGCGACCCGCGCATGTCCGGGCAGGGCCATGTTTTTGATGAATATGAATACATGGATAAAAACTGGGAAAATTATTACGACAGACGTATGCGGGGTGAAGAGAAACGAACGCCCGGATGGATTGATGATGAAGATTTTGATCCACCTATGGATTAGTTGCTATTCGTTAGGATTGATTGCATAGATCGTGCAAGCATCTCAAAGAACTTGGTGTCGAATGCCACGACTGGGCTGGGACGAAATACGGCAAAAAAGGATGGGTTCATGCCAAAAACAAACGCTATAGCGGTTGGAGTGGAACCAAGAACTTTGTCATGGATCAATTTGGTTTAACCTCAGAAGAATAATGCAGAAAAAATTAATACGACTACCGTTAATTTTGACACTACGTGAGGAGTGGAACTATGACCCTAACAAATCGACGTACAATGATGAAGTCGCTTGGCTTTTGCGCGACGGGATTGATGTGTTCAAATTCGTTATGGGCGCAAATAACGAGTATTTCTGGACCAGGGGCTACTGAACAACCCAATTTTGTGATCATCTTTTGTGATGATCTGGGCTATGCCGACATTGGCCCCTTTGGTTCGAAGAAACACCGAACGCCCAATCTGGACCAAATGGCTGCAGAAGGCCGTAGGTTTACCGATTTTTATGTTACAAGCGGAGTTTGTTCTCCCTCACGCGCGTCTCTGTTGACCGGTTGCTATCCGCGAAGAGTCGGGCTGCATCAAAATGAATCCGGAGCATGGGTGCTTTTCCCCAGCAATAAACGGGGGTTGAATCCGAAAGAAATCACCATTGCTGAACTTCTCAAGCAAGCCGGATACTCCACAGCAGCTGTAGGCAAATGGCACTTGGGAGACCAACCCGAGTTTTTTCCCACTCGACAAGGATTTGATTCGTATTTTGGCATTCCCTACTCCAACGATATGGGCCATCAAGATCGCCCCCAACCTTACAAATACCCCCCATTACCGCTATTGCGAAATGAAAAAGTCATCGAAGAAGAACCTGATCAGGCCTATATTACAAAACGTTATACAGAAGAATCGATAAAATTTATCCAAGAAAATAAAGACCGTCCATTTTTTCTCTACTTGGCTCATACCATGCCACACTGGCCGCAATATTCGAGCCCCAAGTTCGCCGGAAAATCAGCGAACGGTGCTTGGGGTGATACGGTAGAAGAAATCGATTGGTCTACTGGGCGAATTCTTGATACATTAAAAGAGTTGAATATTGACAAAAATACATTGGTAGTTTTCTTATCCGATAACGGGGGAGCGATGCATCATGGCGCCAGCAACGCTCCGTTGACAGGAGGGAAGGGAACTACTTGGGAAGGCGGTCATCGAGTTCCATTTATCGCCCGCTGGCCTGAAAAGATTCCGGCTGGTAGCTCTACATCCGAATTGGCCACTTCAATGGATATCTTGCCAACACTGACAAAACTGGCTAAAACCGAACCGCCACAAGATCGTGTGATTGACGGCAAGAATATATGGCCATTACTTGAAGGCCAAGAAAATGCTCAAACTCCACATAAGGCTTACTATTATTACTTTAAAGGACAATTAAAAGCAGTTCGCAGCGGCAAGTGGAAATTGCGGGTAGCCGCCCCGAGAAATTCGAAAGATGCCCCTGATCGTGCTTTATTCAATTTAGAAAAGGATATAGCCGAACAACATAATGTGATCGATCAACATCCCGATGTTGTAGACCGGCTTGAAAAACTGCTTGATGCAGCACGCCGAGATATTGGTGACGACTTAACCAATTCACCCGGTGACGGAGTTCGAAAACCGGGGGTTGTCAAAAATGCTGAAGCGCTGACGAAGAATCAGAATCGATGACCGGTTTGCTGCAAGAAAATTTCGATTCCGGTGTCGCGATTTTTGGATGTTCGTCTTCACCAACCCATTTGCGGTCGTCAATATTATATTCCACTTCTGGCATATGGATCTGGGCGAAGAAAGGTTGATTGGATTTCAATTCAGACCATTTATGCGTTTGAAAGATCGGCCCTTCGTTGACAAAATTGAGATCGAGTTTTCCCGTACCGACGGTACGTACGATCGCCAATCGTTTTGATGTTTGCCGTGAGATATCCAGCATCTTGAAGACGGTGCGTGAGTGGACGCACTCCTTCCGGCAAGCGGTATTCGTCGTTGCGATGTGAGCGCATGTGGTTGAGTGTCGGTAGTGGTTTGATACATCCCGGTCATAAATGCGGGACGGCTGGGTGCGCATACTGGAGAGGTTGAGAAAACACGATTGTATCGCATGCCCTTCTCGGCCAATCCATCCAAATTTGGCGTGCGTACATTTTTCGCGCCATAACAGCCGAGATCAAGACTGAGATTTTCTCCGATTATCCACAGAATGTTTGGCTTTTTTTTACTTGCCGGTTGGGCTTGAACATCAAATGGCTGATTCATCAGCAATGTTGCGCTGGCGGCCGTCTTTTAAATATTTCGTCGAAGCAGAGAATGAGAGTTCATAGTAATATCTTTCGTAGAAGAAATTGTTTACAAATCTCAATAAATAGTTAATCAAACTTGTTCGATTGTCTCTCAACAAGACTGCATTCGTCAACCGAACATATCACCATTGTCATTAATTTTGAGCCAAAAATACAGGCAAAGCAGATATAAGCCCAGAAAGAGTACACATTGCTCCACACAACAATGATATTTACACAGAATACAGTTCCCGTTTGGTTGCATCAAATCCCAAACGTTGTCCCCTTCGAATCGATTCGGCAACCATGATTCCCGCTACAGAATGCGCGTATCCCATGCGAATGGGGCAGCGTGGTTCGTTTCGCGTTCGAACGCAATTGAGGAAATCATGCATATGCGAAGTACTGGCCACGGCTTCGATTTTCGTTTCTTCTTGTATCTTATTGTCTCCTGCGCCGCCATCACCAGACAATACTTGATTCCACACGTCCAGTTTGCCGTTCGTCCCGTAGAAGATGCAATGCGTATCAGCCGAGTTGCATAGGCTCATCGAAAAATTCAATTGCCATCCCTTGGGGTAATTCAAAATAGTTCCAAGGGTGTCTGAGGTTTGGCGTCCGTCTTCATCCCAATGATACACATTGCCGCTGGCGCAAACCGCCGCGGGGTAGAGATCGTCCATATACCAGGCCACAAGATTCAGATAATGCGACATCCACAATCCCGGAAGGCCATTGGTATAATCGTGGTACAGGTACCAACGCTTGAAGCGTTTGGGGTCAAAACTTCTTGGTGTAGCGTGCATTTGAAAACGATTCCAGTTCACTTCTTCTCGCTTCACCTCAGAATAATCTTTCCGCCATCGCGGCTGATTGAAATTTTGTGAAATCTGCACGCGGGTAATATGCCCCAAGACCCCAGATTTCACCACATCCGCGCAGGCGATAAAGTTGCCATCACTGCGCCATTGGGTGCCGATTTGCACGATGCAATCATTTTTGTTCACTGCATCCACCGCAGCATTGGCTTCTTCCAAATCTACCGCCATCGGTTTTTCGCAATAGACATTTTTGCCCGCCTGCGCCAATTCTTTCAAAATACGGGCATGGCTAAAATCCGGTGTGGCAATGGTTACGGCGTCGATGTCTTTGCGATCGAATAACTCCCGATAATCTTCCAATATATCTGGTTTATTGCCTTGTGTGTTTTCGACGGTTTGGGCTGCCCGTTCACGCGCCGCTTTCCACACATCCACCACTGCACGTATCTCTACATTCAAATCCTCGCACTCTATCACTTCGCGCAGATGTCCCGAACCACGGCTGCCGCAGCCAATCACAGCCACACCCAACGTATCATTGGCGTTTGGACGTGAAGCGAGTGATATACGTCCTGACGCCAATGCCCCTACCAAAATGCTTTGTTTAGCAAATTCACGACGTTTCATGACTATCCTCCCGGTTAATAGATATAGGAATACACTTTATGAAATGTTTGAGTCACAGCGAGGTCGCACATTTTTGTAATACCATATAAATCAAAAATGAATTATTCTCAATTAATAAATGCATGCAACTTCAGATTCATTTGATACCAGATAATTGCTCTATTGCCCTTGTATAGACATTCAGTACATTTTCCTGTTCTTGTTTGGTTTGAAAGACACCTTTCGCACGAATCGTTTCGATGGATTGTTTCATTTCGTCAATCAATGATTGGACTGCTTTCCGGTCTGTTCGATTTTCTCCTGCTATTTCAATGTAAATTGGGCTAGTGTGGGCAAACAGTGGATATTCAAATTCGCTCTCATTATTGCTGGAAATTCGCAAAGCCAGCCATCCCGGTTCTTTGACTTCTAATGTATGGTTTAGAATCGCTTGGTGATGATCATTGGCGAATTGACTGGCTTGATTGAAAACAACCTTCCCATTGTGAATAAGTTCAAGATTTTGAAAATCAACTCTCCCCACAGCTTTGCCAGAAACGGTGAGCTGTGTGGGGTTGTCCAATCGAATCACATCTCCCGGGTGTTTGCCATTCGTTTCGAATTCCAGAAATGGTCCATTGGTTATGAATGTGCGTCCTTGCTTAAGTCCGTTGAGCCAAGATTCAGTAGAAAATGGTTGCTCTGTGTGGACGTACACCCGGGCAAAATCGTAAATAAACCAGTCGGTGCCGCTAGAGAAAGGAGTCTTTAAACCGATATTCAAATAGCGATAGAAAGTATCCTCGTATGTTCCCGTACTCCCGCCATCAAAGATATTTTGGGCGTCGAGCCATCCAGCCGTCCAATTTGGGATATCCTCAAAGCCGTATGCGTTATGGCACCATATGGCAGTGCCGCCGTCTTGCTTCGCTAATTGAATGCCCCGCTGAAGGGGGATACCATCCGTTTGATTTTCTTTCATGATGCCTGGACCGATGCTGACTGGATGAATTAACTCTGAAATATTAAGAAACATAACATGCCCATAGCCCTCACCATACGAGCCGAAATTATGCCTGTGTTCTTCTCCATAACCCAGGCGTTGAGTGTCAGTGGATAGGTCTTCCAGTTCTTTTGTGGTGTATTCATTGGAAATATAAGTGGAATCATCTCCTGAACGGAGCAAATAGGAAACAAACACGAGATCCAGATCATCGGCTTTTGGTATTTGTGTGAGGTAACGGTCGGCTTGCTCTTTGGAGATCGATCGAAGATGCAAATGAGTATTCCCACTTAGATACCTTTGCTTGGATGCAGAATAAAAGCGTTTCAAAGGAATCTGTATCGAATCGACGGCTTTCTCAGTTAAATCCAATTCATACTCGGTTTGAGACGTTTCCAAACCTTGTATGGCATCAATCTTCAGTTTCATGCGCGGCAAGCGGAGAGTCGTGGGGCGGATCAATGCATACCACTCTCTTGTTGGATGGCTATCTTTTAGGCCTGTTCCACGATTGAGTAAATTGGAGATAGAAATCACATCGCCAGTAGTATTTTTGATACGGATTAAACCGGCTATAGAATTTCCACTACCAGAATCCACCAATGTGATTCGTACATCGGCAAACTTACCAAAGTTTGTTTTGGTTGCCGGTTCATTTTCTTCTTCCGCATGAATGTCCGAATCTGGCAGAGTTGAGAGATGTGCCTGAAGGGAAAGAGTCGGTAACAATAATAGAATTGCGAGTAAGAACAGTTTGAAATTTGATCTATACACGAAATTTTTTCTCCCGTACAAAATTGCTTTTTTCATTCCAAATATAACAAAACTATCCTAAAATGCGCTAGAAATGAACATGTTGATGTAGAGCCATTTTAGTTTCTATTTCTCTACACGTTTAACTTATTGAAAATTCAATATTTTTAAATGGAAATCGAAGGATTGTAACCATGAAACGTACTTTACTATTGATTGGGTTTGTTTGTTTTATCTTTATTGGCAATACCTGGTGTGATAACGCAGGTATCTATGCCGGGTTGGCAAAAACGGAAATTACTCCTCCTATAGGTGGAGATACGACGGGATATTCTTCCGCCAAACCGACCAACGGCATTCACGACCCGTTGTTTGCCAAAGTCTTGGTATTGAAGTCGGCGACACAATCATTGGCCATCGTCACGTGGGACCTGTGTGTGTTCGGTTCACCTTGGCTGCACGAACAGATGGATTCAGTGGGTATCGATCACTTGTTGATACTCAACACTCACACTCATGCCGGACCTAATCTTAACCAAGACGATTTCCCTTCCAAAGAAAAACCTTGGCGCAAAACGGTTGAAGAACGTGTGTTAAAGGCTATTCAAGAAGCCAAAGAAGACATGTTTCCTGCGTATTTCAGTGTACGTCAAGGTGATATCCAACTCGGTTACAATCGTCTGGTGCGCCAACCTGAGGGCCACGCCATCACACATTTCGAAAATCCAGATCGTATCCCGTATGGGCCAGTAGATCCTTCGGTTGGAGTGATCCGCATTACAGATGATAAGAATAACATCCGTTGTGTGTTGGTTTGCTATGCATGCCACCCCGTGGTTCTTGGGCCACGCAATCGGCAAATTTCGGCAGATTTTCCAGGAGTGTTAGCCCGTGAAGTAATCAATGAATTGGGAGAGAATGTGCAATGTATGTATGTACAAGGTGGAGCGGGCGATATCAATCCATTGATTTTGGCCCGTGAAGGCGAACCTGGGTTGGATTTTCCCCATGTGGAACGCGTTGGAGTGCTTTTGGCAGGCGAAGTGTTGGAGACTTTGGAACGTATGGAATCCAAAACGGGCCAATCCAAAATGTTTTCTTACAAGACAGATGTTATAGATGCAGAACATCGCTTTGAAGATGAATCCTCAGTTCCATTAAGCGTGACCTCCATTCTGATCAATGAGGAGATCGGCATCGTGAGTATGCCGGGTGAACCGTTTCACAAATTTCAACTGGATTTGCGCAAAAAATCGGGATTGCCGTATACGTTTATGTTTGGATATAGCGGCAACGCAACCTACGATTGGCCGCGTTATCTTCCCGACCTCGAATCGGCGGCGCGTGGTGGATATGGCGCAAGCGACGCCACCAAGGCTGAAGTGGGAGCGGGCGAACGGATTGTCAATCAAGGGCTTGTGCTGCTTTATGAAATGCGGAACCGCTTATTGGATCACCCGCAGCGGCATGTGAAAAACTGAGTGAAGTCAATATCCACATTATTTTTGCTAAATTGGAGATAAGAGAATAAAGAGTGATTTTTATGAAACAATTTGAATATATGACACGAATCTTGTTCGTCATGGCTTTCTTCATCTTTAGTGTGAAAGTTGGTTATGCTCAAGAAATAAAAGCGAAATTGCCCGAAGGCAATTCTGGTATTGCATCCAATTACCCAGGTGATGATGGCATCGAGCAGGATGAAAATGTTATATTTACTGAGGATTTTGAAGAATCCTCAATTGCGGTGATGACAGATCGATGGGAAAGTATCAAACGGGAAGACAACATGTCTTTCAGCACGGATACACCGGCGGCCAGTTCGGGGGAACAATCTCTATTAATGACCCATGTAGGTGGAGATGGAACCGGTAGTCATTTGTATCGAAGGTTACAACCAGGATTCGATCATGTGTTTGCGCGCTTTTATGTGAAATTTGATGAAGACTGTGCGTCCATTCATCACTTTGGAACTCACCTGGGTGGGTATAATCCATCCACACCTTGGCCTCAAGGCGGAGCGGGAAACAGGCCGGAAGGCGATAAACGTTTTACGACTGGAGTCGAACCTTTTGGCAATAGTTGGAATTGGGATTTTTATAGCTATTGGCAAGGGATGCATGTGCATGGGGATGGCAACTATTGGGGAACTCCTTTTCTTTCTGGGGTGAAGAAACCTGAAGTAATAAAAGATCAATGGATCTGCATTGAAATGATGGTGAAACTCAATAACCCCGTTTCGGCTTCGAACGGAGAGCAAGCCTTTTGGGTGGATGGAGAGTTATGGCGCGTAAATGGGCAAGTGATTAGCCACATTGGACCCGGTTTTCCAAACGGGAATTGGTCCGGGGGATGGTGGCAACCGAACAGCAATAGTCAGAATACGTTTGACGGGTTTCAGTGGCGTTCTGTACAAGAATTGGCCATCAATTATCTTTGGACATATGTATACATTACCACAGCGCCCAATGGACATGAAAGCAAAGTTTGGTTTGATGATATAGTCGTGGCGAAAAACTATATCGGCCCGTCAACACCCATATCCACTTCTGTCGAAACAAAAGGAGTGCACGAAAAGGATTGAGTGTATGAAGGATACAATTGGAAATAGCCAAAGGTATCACAAGTTCATGGATTTTTAGCAACAGGTAGGTCAGTTATCTGTTATTCCTCTCCCAAGATTGGGAGTCCGCCGCGCGGATAGGGGAGAGTTGAATGAATACGATAAGCAAGTAACTTAACCCCCTCCTAACCTCCCCCATTTCATTGGGGGAGGAATGAAAAGACTTTTCAAATATTC
>CAZEZQ010000094.1:0-9484 GCA_964516245.1 uncultured bacterium
CGATATTCGCGTAGTACCTTATAAGCGTAAATGATACTCATAAAAAGGCTGCATTAAAAAAAGGACTAAAAGATTTCTGAATTAAAAAAAAGGGTGCCCTTTTGCACTTCAGGTCGTTCTTCGTTTTTGTAAGATAAGCAAAATCAAAGGGTGGCTGATGGGATTTGAACCCACGGCCACTGGAGCCACAATCCAGTGCTCTACCCCTGAGCTACAGCCACCATATTTGGGTAAGATTGTTGTTGGTTCCCGGTTCTTTTTTTGCCGGAACTCTTTAATCTTATACGGCTGGCCGTGTTCTGGCAACCCGTTTGATGTGGATTGCTTCCAAGTGTTTGATGTGGGAAATTTTGCTTATCATTCTTGCCATTTTGCCCTCACGTATTCATTCTATAACAGTACAATGCTTTTTTACAATCAAAATTCTTAAATGCTTGGGCGCCGTTCAAATTTATTATGTTGAAAAACATTGGTTTCGCAATTCTATTCATTATCGTATTGCTCGTTCTATTCGATTTGGGGTTGGGGTTTATAGGGAATATGATATTGGGCAAACAATCTGCAATGATGGATTCGGCAAGTTCTTCAACCGGATTCTATAGCGACCTGCCTGCCAATTTGTCGAAACAATACAGTGGACCGGAAGGCCCTTTTACCATCTCAACCAACCAATACGGCATGCGCATGGGCAAAGTGAAGGTCGAAAATGCCTCGCAGGCA
The DNA here is from genome assembly GCA_964516245.1 of uncultured bacterium. Taxonomy (GTDB): domain Bacteria; phylum Hinthialibacterota; class Hinthialibacteria; order Hinthialibacterales; family Hinthialibacteraceae; genus CAZEZQ01. The sequence goes on from CAZEZQ010000094.1 coordinate 721, forward strand.
ACACGGATTGCCATATTGGGTGATGCGGCGGCTTTGGCTTATGGATTGGAAAACGAACAAGGATTCTCTAGCCGATTGCAAAATGTGTTGGATGAAGAAGACCCCATTTACCAAGTGCTCAATTTTTCAGGGATCCCCTACAGCAGTTTGCAAGCGCTCAGGCGGTACGAACGATTGGTGCACAATTTCAAGCCGGATATTTTGATTATCGCAGTGGGCCGCTTCGACGCCTATGAAACGCGATTGAGCGATACCGAATATTTTGATTTGCTGCAGGAGCACTTTCTTGACACTAAAGAGCCCTCTTGGCTTGCATGGTTTTCACGCTTTAGCAGCGCGGCGTATTGGTTTCATCAAAACCTATGGCAGAAAAAGCACAACCGGTTTCAGCAATCACTGGCGTTGCTGCAAAAGCGTAATGAGTGGCGCGAGCGGGTTTCTGAAGCGCAATTCATCAACAATCTAGAATCTATGCTCAAGCATCAAGAAGGCCAGGGCAGCCGGTCGATCTTGTTGAATCTCAATTTGCTCAACTATCATCGCCATAAGGCTCTGCAAACTTCGGCCCGCACCCACGATGCCCCCTTGTTAGACATACGGGCCTTTTTCGACACCTTAGGCGGCAGAAACGAACGGCGTCTGGCCTTACAAATGAACTTGGACCTTACCGATTTGGCTCCTCAAAAACGTTCACCTTCCAAACTCTTGTTTCGGGCGCATACAGGCCGTGCCTTGGATCATCCGCTTTACCTGCTGCTCAATCACCCCAATCAGCAATCCAAAGAAGCGCAAGCCATTCCATTGAATGATGAGGGGCAAAAGGGTGATGAACGCGGCGGCGATTCGGTTTGGTCGCTTGAACTTGAGATGGAGGTTGAAGAACCGTTTGTGTTTGCCTTTTTAGAGGGCACGCCATCTGAGAACGACGTGGAATACAAAAACAAACCTCAGCGCGAATGGAAAAACGGGTTAATCCAATACCGCTTTGTTCCACCCGGCTATTCTGGAGCCTTCCAGTGGCGGTCACCGGTTTACCGATTGGGCAAATCAGCTTTCAGCCACTTGGTATTGAGTGGTGACCCCGCGCTCCCCAATGCATTGGCGCATCAGGCCATAGCCACTCGTCTGGCAGCGTTGATACATACCCTGAACAATCAGAATCACCAGATGATGACAAAAATTTCATCCAATTGACAGAATAGGTTTTATACAACTACTCGTTTTCAGAAGCGAGATGTCATTCTTCTTCATCCTCTTTTTCGAGTCCCAATGAATTCTTGAGGTTATCAATCTGTTCTTTTAATTCAGAAACATCATTTTTCATGGATTCATGAATCGCGATCAAACCTTGCTGCACATGCAGAGTGGCCACCAAAACCGAATCTAAAGCATCATTGGTGTTGGGGTTATCACTGCGAAGATTGCTGATGGCATCTTCCAAATGAACAAGAGTAATCTTGTGTTTTTCATACAGTTGCGAAAGAGAATCAAGCGATCTCGATATGACAATACTGGGAACATAGCTACTGGGAATTTGTTCAGCAATCGATCGAATTTCAGTGATCATCTCATCCAGTTTGTTATCGCGCAGGAAGCGGTTTTGAGTCATAATACATTCCCCTTTGCAATAGTTATTCATATATCATATTGATATATCATACTCGAAAAAACAATTAAATAATCTTTGATAATGTTTATTTCAAAAAAAATTTTTGTGGTTTAGAGGATACATAATAATCCATCTAGCAAATCCAAAAATTACAGATTAGGATAAATCCTGTTTCATAAATTACGAATGCGATAATTGAGATGAATATTAAAGAATTAACCATAAAGGGATTCAAATCAATTCGAAAATTAGAGAATTTCGAATTGAAAAATCTTAATATACTTATCGGCGCGAACGGCGTTGGTAAAAGCAATTTTGTCTCTTATTTCAATTTACTTGCTGAATTGGTCGAGCAGCGTATGCAAGTTTGGGTAAAAAAACAAGGGGGCGCTGATCGTATTCTGTCTTATGGCCAGAAAGAAACAATTCAATTTGAAACATTTATTCTATTTGGATTGAATGGGTACAAAGTTATTTTGGAACCTACAATTGATGGTGGTTTTCTTTTTACGAAAGAATCTGCTTATTTTGATGGTGACTATGCGTCTATTTGGAGAGATTTAGGGCAAGGCCATTATGAAGCAAAACTAAAAAATTCATTTGATAGGCGTAGTGCAGGTAAAATTGCTCGATATTGCTACAATTCGATCTCGAGATGGAAAGTATACCATTTTCACGACACCAGTGATACAGCTGGGGTGAAACGGCTTTGCTCTGTACATGACAATGTGTTTTTGCGTTCTGATGCATCAAATTTAGCAGCCTTTTTATTTAAACTATTGAAACAATTTCCTGATTCTTATGAGAAGATACGGAAGACAGTTCAATTGGCCGTTCCATTTTTTGACGACTTCGTGCTGCAACCTGAAGTTCTCCCCTCTGAAGAAGAACAAATAAGACTTCTTTGGAAACAAAAAGATAGCGATTATTTCTTTTGGCCGAATCAATTGTCGGATGGTTCAATTCGATTTATTTGCTTGGTAACAACTCTCCTTCAACCTTACCCTCCTTCAACAATTGTAATAGATGAACCGGAACTTGGACTTCACCCCTATGCGATAACCTTGTTAGGGGCACTGTTGCGCTCGAATTCAGAAAGAATGCAGATTATTGTATCAACGCAATCGATTCCATTGCTCAATGAATTCTCTATAGATGATTTCATCATAGTTGAGCGTGAAGAAGGTGCATCTGTATTCAAGCGGTTGGATGAAAATGACTTTCAGGAATGGCTCGAAGAATACAGCATTGGAGAATTGTGGGAAAAAAATGTTTTGGGTGGGAGGCCCAGCAAATGATTCGAATGCAAATTATTTCATTCATGGCTTGAGCGACTCGAAAATCTCCATGAGATACCAAATCAAAGCTAAGCATCAGTCCTTCGAGCGAATCACCGCTTTTTTCCACAATGCATGGTCCATAGTGGAATCACCGTTCTTGCCCACACCGACCTCAAAACTAAAGCGCAGCATATGGCGGGAGTGTTCTGATAAGTCAATTCTGCGTGTTCGCCATTCTGGATTGTCACTTTCTGATTGCAATGAGATGGTGTCATCTATGAGTGTTTCAAAGCTCCCCCTTTCCATATCGTGAATCTCCACCCGAAAATCCGCACCGTCACTTTTTCCCAACACACGAGGATGCATCCCATATTCGACCACGAGTTCTTTTTCATACCCGATTCGAATGGGTGGCAGGTCTATCCGGTCAATGCCCATTGCCGGTTGATGCAATACGGGGTAAATGGTTCGATTTTGCCCTGCCATCGGTTGAATCACATTATAGGTATTGTCGTCCAATTGCCGTTCAATTTCTCCTGCCAAAATGCGGGTCAAATCATCTGTCCAAAGAGTTTCTGAAACCAGCCGCAAATCACCAAACAAGAGAGGGAGGCGGTTCCACGAAAGCGAAATTCGCTCGGGTAGTGTGCCCAGCGGCAGCCAAAATTCCTGCCATTTGGGCCGGATCATTTGAGGGATGGCATGGAACGAGCCAAGAGGTGATCCTTCTTCTGTTTCAACTTGAACTTCGATGGGCTCCGACGTATTGGCTCCCTGCGCAATCACCCAGCCATGCAGCCATCGCCTGCCCGCTTTTAATACTGGGCTCAAATCGATTTGCAAGGCATTTTGACCGGGTGACACGATTGCTCCAACATGAACATCATCCAAATCATCCACAAAAACAGTATCAATCCGCGAGCCTTCAGGCCCATGCAACATTCCCATAACAGAGACAAAGGGCGACCATAACGATTCCCACAATTGGGTTTTGAATTGGTTATGAACCAGCGTGTATGATTTTTCCAAGCGCTGATCCAATTCTGGTGGATAGGAGGGACGATAGGTGACGGAATGTTTGCTGGCGTAGCCGGTCAAGGCCACAAATTCAGGCCGGTGCCGTATCAAAAACGAATGCGGCGGTATCCCAAGCGATAGCGAAAAAAATGAGGTTTCACAATCGGCGTAATAGGGCAATGGGTCTACTCGGTTGACATACAATAGGGGACCGTTCATCAATGTCCGTTTTTGTTGAGGCAAATAATTATCGGCATGATCGACCACCCGGCCGAATTGGGTGGATCCAAGCAGAGGGGTTTTGGTGCGGTACGCATAAGATACCGGTATGGAAAACAGTGCCGCCGCCAATAGCAAAATCAACAGAATATACCATTTCAGCCTGTCGGCTAGCAATCCAAAAGATATCGCGAATAGGGGCAGGGCGTAAAAATAACACCACACGTGGTTATACGAGGCCCGTGAAAATATCCCCAAATACAAAGCGAAAAAAAGCAGCAAAGCCCAATTGATATAATGCAATCGATGGCGGGTGAATCCACCAAAAATAAAAAACAAAATCCACAAAAAAACACCCAATGTAAAAACCGGCGAGCCGTAATAAAAACAATTGCCAATAAATTTATACCACCACCAGGGGCCAGACAAAATTGGCGGCAGGACGAATCCTTGTTCGGGATTAAATGCCCCGCTTTGAAAGGAAATGTGATTCCAAATCACTCTCTCCGCACCGGCGTAAAACACATAGGCAACATACAGAAGAGATACCCCCATAGAGAGAATCCATGCGGTTCGTAATGTGCGAAATTGTATTGGATCGTGGCTGCGCAGAAAAAAATTCACAAGCAACAGGCTGGTGAGAAACAATTGATATGGCCAATCAATGAGCGAGCCGGCTATTGCTATGAAAAATAAAACACCTAAATAAAAAGGGGATTCATATTGGTGAAGTTCTTCTAATAAAACCAAAGTCAACACAATACAAGCGAGCACTGGCGATTCGAAATTCACTACACGTCCGGCATAGGTCGAGAGTGGACACAAAGCCCCTGTCATCAATGTGGCCAGCCGTCCTTGCAGTGACAAATAATTGCGTGTGAGCCGCCATAGGCCCAGCAAGATCACTATCAGGCTGATGAGAGGAATCAGGCGTGCGGTTCGCTCCGATTCACCGAATACAAAATACATCCCAGCCAGAATCCATTGTAAAAGTGGGGGATGGGTGGGATGAAAAGTGGGTTTTAAGCCGAGATTGTTTAATGTCGAAATTCCATAAGTTTTTTCAATATCCAACTGATGGTGGCGTTTTGCAATTAGTTCTTGAAATCCGGTTTCATACGCCAATCCATACCGGGCATCGATGTCATACAGCTGTACTGCAATAGCCAAAAAAATGATAAAAAAAACCAAAATAGATATTTTTAGGCCTGGTTTTCTTGCACTTTCTGCATGCTCTTTCAAGATAATTTTCTTCAGAGGGATTCTCGTTGATTTTGAAAACATAACAAATTATCATCCAATTCATTCAATGAGATTCAACTCATTGAAATTCAAAAGGTTAGGTGGAACAATATTACAATCAACCTACAATTTCCAAACCATAATAGCATAGAAATTTTTATTTTGAGGAAACTAATCGCTTGTTATTTTGAGAAACAAATGTTATGCTAATATAACAAGCTGAAAATAGACTGTTTACTCGATTGGAGATGCAGGAAATTCAGCAGATAGGATTGAAAATATGTCTGAATTAATGATAAATGACTCGTCTTACTGGAGAGCGTTTGAAGAAAACGAACTCACCCATTCCGTTGCGCATTATTTAATGGCGATTGACCGTTTGCGTTCCAATCAGGGATACGCGAGGGTGACGGATGTAGCCGGCTTTTTGGGGATCTCTCGCGGGGCGGCTTCTTTGGCTTTATCGCAGCTGAAAGAACGCGGTTTGGTTAGTGAAGACCCTAACCGCTTTTTGCTCTTGACAGAAGAAGGCCTACGCTTGGCCCATACGGTAGAGCACAATTACGCACTCTTGACCTGCTTTTTCGAAAATGTGTTAGGGATCCCGAAAGATATAGCCCGTGCGGATGCCTGCAAGATGGAGCATTTGCTTAGCGATATGTCGTCTAGCGCTTTGGTTCGCTTTTTGAAAGTTCTTTTTTCAAACCGCAAATGGACCAAAGAACTTATGAATGAACTCGATAGTGGGAAAATCACTTGTACAAACGAAGACAGTTGCCCTCTTTGTGAAGATTTGGGGGAATGTCTAATGCCGAATATAAGACATGCCGATAAATAAAAAAACAATCGAAACAGATTGATGTGAAAGGATGATTGCTGTGAACGAAACACTTCTTAGTCAATGCATCGAAGGCGCTTGTGGCGTAATATCCCGGATTGATAATCGGACACATTTGGCGTCTCGCCTTCGTGAACTGGGTATGGTGCCCGGCGAATGGGTTCGCGTGTTGCGGAGCGGGAAGTTAACCCTTCTGCAAGTGGGCGATTCTCGTTTTTGTGTGCATACCGATCAATTAGAAGGCATCGCATTGGCGCCTGTTACCGATAGCCTGAATTAATCCTTTTCCCCCACGACGAGACTATCAAAACACTTGAAAGACGAACCGGCAAAAAGTTTGATCCATCAAACGGCCACACAATATATAGTAACATGGGTATCTAATCTGCACTTTATGTTGTTGCAGGCGAGGACGCCCACCAAGGCGCGTCTATGACCTGCGCTCCAAAAAAGACTTTTTGCCGAATCGTTTTGAAATGTGTTTTTGAATAAACCGCTTTTACCCATTGGGTAAAGAGGAGTATTATGGCGACAGTGCAATCCATTACCAGCCCACCGAGAACGGAAGAAAAGATTTCCAGAATTGCGCTGGTGGGCAACCCCAATACAGGCAAAACCACTCTTTTTAACACTTTAACCGGCCTCAATCAACGCGTGGGGAATTACCCGGGTGTAACCGTAGAGCGCAAGGTTGGGAAACTGCATAAAGGAGAAAAGGTTTTTGAATTTATCGATCTTCCGGGAACTTACAGCCTCTCGGCCAGTTCTCCGGATGAAATGATTGTTACCGACGTGCTCTTAAGCCAACAGGAAGGCGAAAACCCTGTTGATTTGATTGTGGCCATTGTCGACGCCGGCAACATCAACCGCAACCTTTATCTCGTCTCTCAATTGCTGGAACTTGGCCGGCCCATCATCATTGTGCTCAATATGTGCGACCTGGCTGCCGGGAAAAACATTCAAATTGATGCCCACGGCCTTTCGAACCGTTTGGGCGTACCGGTGATTCCAATGTGCGCCTCCAAACGGTCCGGTTTCGATTTGTTTCTCAACACCCTTGAAGAAACCCTCGAACAGGGGGGTGGTATTCCCAAAGAAATTCCTGTTTTCCCCGATTCTTTTCAAAATGCGCTTCAAGAATTAAAAATTTGGGTTGACAATGCCCCCGGAGGAGCTGGACGCAATGTGGAAAAACCTGAATTGTTTCGCGCTCTGGTCGATGAAAATGGTTATGCTGAGCTGCGTTTGGGCTCATTTTTCGGCCCCGAATTTATAGACCGGCTCCATTCCGCCCGTAAATCCATTTACGCCAACGATCCTCTTTCTGCTGTTGAAGCAATAACCCGATATGAATGGATCAGCGGTATTCTAAGCGGATTGGTCACCAAACCCAAACAGCCGGTGCGAACCAAATCGGACCAGGTGGATTCCATTCTTACACACAAAGTATTTGGATTGGTGATTTTTATTGCCATCATGACGTTGGTCTTCCAATCCATTTACTCTTGGGCAGGGCCATTAATGGATGCCATCGACGGCTTTTTCGCTGCCTGTGGCAGTGTAGTGGCCAGCACGATTCCACACGGCGCGTTGCAAAGTTTGATTGTAGACGGCATTATTGGCGGGGTAGGCAGTGTACTTATTTTTCTCCCCCAAATCGCGATACTTTTTCTGTTTCTCGGAATTTTGGACGACTGCGGCTATATGCCCCGCGCGGCATTTATGATGGACCGTCTGCTATCTAAATGCGGGCTCTCTGGAAAGTCGTTTATCCCCCTGCTCTCCAGTTTTGCCTGCGCCATTCCAGGCATAATGGCCACCCGCACCATCGAAAGCAAACGCGAGCGTTTGATTACTATTCTCATTGCCCCACTCATGAGCTGTTCGGCGCGGCTTCCAGTATATCTGGTATTGATCGGCGCTTTTGTTCCCAGCCAAGCGCTCTTCGGCACCTGGCTGAATCTGCAAGCGGTGACATTGCTGGGGTTCTATATGTTGGGTGTGTTGGTGGCGATACCTATCGCATTGATTTTAAAGAAATGTTTGAACAAAGGCCAATCAACGCCGTTTGTGCTTGAGTTCCCATCCTTCAAATGGCCTACCCCGCGGACGGTTCTTTTATACGTGTATGAGCAATCACGCGAATTTGTTGTCCGCGCTGGAACCATCATCTTTTGTTTTTCTGTAGTTATTTGGGCGCTCAGTTACTTCCCTCGGCCTGAATCCATTAGAGAACAATACGGCGCTCAACGCACACAGTTGGCTCAGCAACTTCAAGCCGATATCCAGCCATACTTAAATGAATTGGAAAACAATCAATTTTCAGGTATATCTGAACCACAAGCACTGGCCGAAGCCTTATTAAACCATCCCCGCTTCAATCCCAATAATGAAATGGAAGCGACAAGTGCAGCTGAAAACCAAATTGCCACTGCCTTGGCAAACTACCAGGATCAACTCACTGCGATAGGCAACCAAGAAAACGGCGATTACGTTCGCGCCAGTTTCTTGGGCCAAGCGGGCAAATTGTTCGAACCGGTGGTAGAACCGCTGGGGTGG
>CAZEZQ010000094.1:9494-11203 GCA_964516245.1 uncultured bacterium
TGCTGTAGAGCCTGTTGTTAAACCACTGGGATGGGATTGGCGCATTGGTATGGCCGCGCTGGCTTCTTTCCCCGCGCGTGAGTTAGTGGTGGCCTCGTTAGGAACCATTCTCAATGTGGGTGCTGATATAGACGAAGAATCCAAAAGCCTGCGCCAGGCATTGGCCAACACCAAACGGCCGAACGGTGAACCACTCTTCAACCTGGCCGTGGCGCTCTCGTTGATGGTATTCTTCGCGCTGTGCGCCCAGTGTGTTTCGACCCTCGCCATCATTCAGCGCGAAACCAACTCGGTCGCATATCCGCTGTTTACATTCGCCTATATGACAATCTTGGCCTATTTCGGCGCCATGATCACCTACCAACTCTCCTGGCTGGCAGGCTGGGCATAAAGGAGGCACATTATGGACTGGCAAACCATAACCGCCCTACTCATCGTATTCGCCTGCGCCGCCCAAATCGTCCGTTTCTTCTACAAAATGCTCTTCAGCGGCAAAAGCGGGTGCCATTCATGCGGCTCTGGCGGGGGCTGCAGCAGCAAAAAACCAGTGCAGATCGAACCGACAGACTAGTAATATCATGCTGATTTGATTGAGTTTATTATTCTTAAAACATTATTGAAAATATTCTCTCTTTTACATTTTGCAATAAAAAAATAGAAGAATTGCTGAAAACAGTGGCTATTTGTGTTTGAATCTGTATAATCGTGATTAGAAAGGGATTATATAAAGTTGTCTTTATCACGTTCTAAACAGATGCAGGTTTATAATTGTGTGATTAAATTGGGTTAAAGGGATGCTTGAATCAACATTTCAACATATGAAAGGGATTGGTTCAAAAAAGGAGAGATCACTTTGGCAGAGTGGGATCATCTCGTGGGATCAATATGAAGAATATATATCAAACAATTTTCCACTCTTTTCAACTTTAGATCACAACCATATAAATGGTATTTTTCATCTTTCACGCAAAGCATTATCCTCTTCTGACGCAGAATTTTTTGGACAATTTCTAAAGCGTAGTGAGCATTATCGCATCGCATTATCTTTCCCCAAAGATATTCTCTATCTGGATATAGAAACCACTGGATTAAGTCTATATTACGATGAATTAACTCTAGTGGGTTGGGATTACGGGAATCATTTCAATATATACATAAAAGGTGATTGTTATGATAAATTATTTCAAGATTTATCCAAAGCAAAGATATTGATCACATTTAATGGCTCTATATTCGATATCCCATTTCTTCGAAAACATTTCCCAGATATTGTTTTACCCTCTATTCATATAGACTTGAGGTTTTTTTCAAGGCGAGTAGGCCTATCAGGAAGCCAGAAGAAGATTGAAACTCAAATTGGCTTCAATCGAGAAGAAAATCTCTCGGACATGAATGGTGAATCCGCGCCTTTGTTATGGTTTCTCTACAAATCTGGTGATTTAAAAGCTTTAAAAAAATTGATTCAATACAATCATGCCGATTTAGAGGGGATGAAATGGATTTTCGATTATTCTGTCAAAAAAATTATTGAGGATGAAGAAATTCCAAAAAAAGTTATTTCAAATTCAAAAACCAATTTTGCTATTAAAAGCAAATTGAAATGGAAAAGAAAAAACAATAATGGAATCGAGATTAAACCATTTAATGGTAATACAAAACCTTTGTTTCATTATTCTGAATTAAATTTGAAGAATGAAATCAATGTTATT
>CAZEZQ010000095.1:0-2962 GCA_964516245.1 uncultured bacterium
GACGAACAGGCAAAAAGTCTGATCCATAAAACGGCCACACAATATATAGTTACGTGGGTATCTAATCTGCACTTTATGTAGTTGCAGGCGAGGACGCCCACCAAGGCGCGTCTATGACCTGCGCTCCAAAAAAGACTTTTTGCCGAATCGTCAATACAAATGTTATGAAAACATATATGAAAACAGTTGTTTTATTTTTTGACGTGTTCTTGGATGTATCCGATCACTCCCGATTCGACATGTTGAACTTTAACAATTTTGTTCCCAAATCTTTCTCCTTCGACCGCAACAATCTTGAAATCGCCGAATACCGAATCTTTGATCACATCGCCAACCCGCGCCATTCGGTCTTTGCCGTCATATCCTTTGAGCGAAACCATCTGACCGGCGGCGAAATTGATCTTCCAGTTTTTGGCCGGCGTAATCGGCGTGGGGCTTGGGGGCGGCACCGGTGTTGGAGTGGGTTTGGGGATAGGAGTGGCCAACGCCCTGAACGAATTGGTGCGGTTGAACACCATCACCGTGTTGCGGCGGTCTTCCATCTCCTCCCGCTCCAACTGGTTTTCCATTTCCACTTTATTGACTTCGTTCTTTTTGAATTCTTCCAAGGGATCGACTTTTCGGGCCTGCAGATAATGCTTCGCCTGCACTCCCATCAATACGGCTGAAAGAATCAACAGCACACTTAAAAACATATAGGTTAAAATTACACTTCGTTTCTTCATGATCGTGTTCTACTACTCCTTTCGGGGGCTTCACCGGGTTTGTATTCAACCAGACGGGCCACTTCCAAATCCACTTGCAGCAATCCTTTGCCGACATCCAATGCCCCAAGATTCTGGCTGCGTCCGTATTGGCTGATCTGGCCGATATCGTTCATCTGGTTGTCGATTTGGCAAAAGGTGATTTCCATGACTTCAGATTCACGCTCGATGCGGTACAAAAGCCGCCCCAATTGCGCGGGTGTGCATTCCAATTGGGTAATCGAAACCGAAATGACTTTAAAGTCTTCCAGCATTTCAGGATCTTGGGTTTTGAACCCCTTGTAGTTTCCTTCCAAATCAATCTCATTCAAAATCTCGGTCATGATTTCACGCACACGCAGTTTTTGTTCAGAATCGCTGCCTTCCAGCTTCAATTCCGAAATCATTTCGTTATAGCGTTTTTCTACCGAGACTTTTTTTTCTTTGTTTTTTTGCAGCGCAGTGATTTGTTCTTTCCGTTCTTCCACATCCGCCTGCATGACCGACCAATCATCACCCACTTTGTTGTAAACCGTGTACCCCACTGCAGCCAGAATCAAAATAAAAACAAAGGTTGCCAGATATTTTTCGCTTTTGGTTCGAAACAGTGCCACTGAATCACCTCGTATTTGTGTTTGAAATTCTTCGGGATTAACGTTTCTTTTCTGTTGGATCCTGCCAGCGCAGAATGCAGGTAAACCCGAATTCATATACTTGCATGTTCTTGGCCCCCAAATTCAATTGCCGGATGCTGGTATTGTTATCCACTTTTTGGAAAAACGTTTCAGAATTGGGGGTTGGTTTCAAATTGATCAACATTCGATTGATATCGTTGGCCATATCTTCATTGAGCGTTTGACCGGTAATTTCCACGCTTTTTCGCTTGTTGAATGTGATATTTCGGATGTAAACATTTTCGGGCATGTTTTCGAGCACACTCTTAATAACGTTTAAGGCGGAGTGTTCGTGATCGATATAATTCTCCACCACTTGAATTTTTTTGCGCATGCTTTCCATTTCGGTGGTTTCCTGGCGCAAATTCAGAAAGTACTCGTTGATTGCTGTGGCTTCGGCATACCGTTCATGCCATACCAAATATCCCGTACCCGCCAACAGGGTAAAGGCCATAAACATTAGAATGGCCACGTTTTTGCGAAACGCCGAACTTTCTTTGTGAAGTTGTTCTTGTGTGAACGATTCTGGAAGCAGGCTCAAGGTATCCATCGATGAATCCGTTCCACACAAGGCGAGCCCCACGGCGGTAGAAAGTTCCGTCCCTTGATACTCGTCACTGGGCGGCAATTCTCCATTCAAGGCGGATTCAATCGAGACTTTGGTTTTTAATTTCACAGCCATGCCCTTGGGCGGTCCGGCGGGGAAATATCCGGAACCGCCGGAGAGAATCATCCGGTCGATCGAAATGCCTTCGTTTTGGCACATACACGCATGGGCGGAACGAAGCAGCTCCATATTCAAATTTTCCACCCATTGGGAAAAATGCTCGCGCTCGTTGGGATTGAGCACTCCAGCCGAGGTGATGCGTCCCTGCAAATCCCGCCACCCCTTGGCGCGGGGGAAGCCTTCCAAAAGGGCTTCTTCTGAACTGGAAAGGCTGCGGCTAAACAATACTTTGCCATTTCGAAACACACCCAGGTTCACGGCGGTGCGTCCGAAATTCACTACCGCCAAGGTTTCATCCGGCGAGGCATTGCGTGAATAGGCGTAATTGTGTCCCATCACCTCGGGATAGATCGCCGAAACGGTGAGATTGAGATCTTTGCAAATATCGATATACGGTTTGATTTCATTTTTGGGCGCACACACCATCATGACGCGTGTCTCGTTGTCGTTGGGTTTGCCCATAATGTGAAACGAGACTTCAAGGTCAGCCATCGAAAACGGCACATGGCGCTCGACATCAAAAAACAACATTTCACGCAATTCGCTAGGCTTGTCGGAAGGGAGAGTCAAATACCGCACCATCACGCGATTTCGCGGCATTCCCAGCACCAGTCTGCCTTCCATATGCTTGTGCTGCTTGATCGCATCTTTCAACGCTTCTTTCTGGCGTGTGCGCAGGCTGGCGGCGCGCTCGCTTTCGTTGTCGGCTTCAGGCACTTGAACCACGGTCACTTTTTTGAAATCCAAATTGTCGCTGTCATCACGATACAACGTCACCAGCTTGACGGAAAAGGTTCCAATATCAATGCCGGTAGACG
>CAZEZQ010000095.1:2972-9006 GCA_964516245.1 uncultured bacterium
CGCGCCGGTTCCGGCCCCGTTTTTTGGTTTTTGCCTGGTCGGTCTGCTGGCTGCGCGCACTTCGGGTGTTGCGCGCCGTGCGTGTATTTCTCGTCGATCGGGTCGTTCGTCTCGCTCTAGCCATGAATCATTTATTCCCATTTATATCTTGCGGTCGATTTGCTGATTGGCGTCAAATAAGGGTTCAAAGATACGAATTTGCAAATGCGTTTGCTGCAAATCTTTGACGTCATTGGTTTCAAAACCGAATTGAGGCAGGTTTTCCCAAGGGGTATACCACCGGTTGAGAACCACGCGGAACCCTTTTTCGATTCCTTGATATTCCGCCAAGCTGGTTATGACAAAATTGTTGCTTTTGATATCGGTAAAGTTCTGCAAACTTTCGACAACTTGTTGGGTAAACCCTTTCGCTTCCGTGTAATGCATATCGTCTAAATCTGAATTGTCCCAAGTTTTCAGAACATTGTCGTCTTCTGTATACGGTGTACCGTCGCGGCCATTGCGGTATTCCACCCATTCTTCCGCCAGGGTCTCTGCCTGGTCGGCCATGCCCGAATAGAGCAGGGCTTCCAACACTTCTTGTTTGATGGTGTTGAGATTGGCTTTGCTGCTATACACCGTCATGTAATTCTGCAATCCCAAAAATTCTCCCCGGCCCATCCGGCGGCGGCGAAAGCGTCCCCCCCGCCGGCTTTCCTCTTCAGGCTCTACCGTTCCATATACGATTTCAGGGGTAAACCCGGGGATCAATAACAACTCTTCCACGGAATCGAACGGCGCGTTTTTGAAAATCACCGGCGGGATCTCCCCCTCGCGTAGATTGCGTTCGCCGCTGTAAAAAGCATTTTCATTGGAAGCGTCGCCCTGGCCGAATCCACTGCCCCCAACATCGCTGACCACCATGTCGCTGTCTCGCCAATCAATAATGGCGCCTGCCAGCTGGCGCGCATTGTCTTCTTCCACGCCAGTGAGTTCGAGCAGGTGAGCGATTTGTTCAATATTCGTATTGCCGTTATTGATGGGGAATTTCGCCGATTCATCGCGAACGGTAACGAAAAAACTGCCAATCTTTTCTCCATTTTCGTAGAAGGGGACATCGAAATACAACTCTGGATTTTCCGCCCAAGGTTCGTTGCCGCCGTCGTATTGATAATGATCGTTGTCTTTGAAGCTATATAAGTTAGTTTCTTGAAAGTCTTCGCCATGGTCTTTGATGAGATCTTCGCGAAGCAAAACCAACGCTTGGCGAACCCCCGCTTTCGCGATTTGATCGACAATGGCGGTGTCGCGTTGGAACCCTACCATTTTGCTTTCCAACTGCACTTGGCGCAGCAAAGCCAAGGCAGATGTAGAAAGAACCACAATCACCCAAAGCGTGATGACCAAAACAATACCGGCTTCGTTCGTATGTGTTCTCGTTTTCATAATTCTTATTTCAAAACCGCCTTAGACTTTATATTCCCGCGCGGGGAGAGGACGAGGGTGTTTCCGGCTGATTTTGATTTTCTCCCGGGTTAATGGGCTGCCTGATCGAGCGTTCCGGTCCCCTGGTTTGGGGCTGCCCGCCACGTGAGGCCTCAAACACGCCCTGTTTGCCTTGCTTGTGCATATTGCCTGCGGGTACATCGGCCGCGGTGATCATGGTTTCTCCGTTGGCGAGGGTCAGGCTGATCTCCACCAACAAGGGAGGACCTTTTTCGACCATGCGCATATCCTGCTGTTGGTTGTAATTCGGGCTTTGCGGAGAAATGCGGTGCACGGGCAACAATTGCTGAGAATCCCATGAGCTTTGCCAATGGCCCCCGTCGGCATACCGGAATTCAATTTGTTCTATATTCTCTGCGATCAAAGTGCGTTCGCCGATGACTCCGTAGTCTCCAATAAAATTTTCTAGAGGCGGCTCACCCATAGCGCCCACTTGGCGTAGGCGGGTTCGGCCCCCGCTGCCGCCCGGCACCACCACGCCGGAGAGATCCACTTCGAACACCGCTTGAAAGAACCAGCTGGCTTCTTTCACCATCAATAAAGAGCGCACCACTTCCAACACCAGGTTTTGATTGCGATCGACAAAGATACGGCACTCTTGCAAATCAATGGGTGGATCTTTTTGCAATTGTGTAACTTTGCGGACAAACACCACCTCTTCGGATTGGCCTTTAAATGTAATCGCCCCGGGATCACGTTCTTCAATTACCGGCCCATTGAACCTCGACATCACCATTTCTAGCGGAAGTTGTTCGATTGAATCTTGGGGACGCCAAAACGCATTGGACGATAAAGCGAAACGCAACTCTTCGGCCACTCGGCGCAAGGCGATCCGGCCGGATTGATAAATTTCCATGCTTTCGCGGCTTCGTTGGTACGCACTCATGCCCACTTGCACGATGTTGAAAACACTCACCATCACCAATCCCAAAATGGTCATGGCCAAGAGCAATTCAACAAGCGTAAATCCAGATTGGGCACTCGAGTTCCGCTGCCACATCATCGCCTCCCTCGGCTGTCACGGTTTCCGCGACGGTCCCGGCTGCTTCCGCGCCCCCGTTCCTGTTCACCCCGGCGGGAAGGCTGCCCGCCAAACAACAAGATTTCGTTGATCCGCGCCGCCGGAACGATGGTTTTTAGCGTAAAACCATCATAAGAATCATCCCGGTAGCTTCTCTGACGCCGCAACCCCGTACGGCTATTCAGCGGCAATGTGGTTACGGTAATCACATACGCTTCGTAGTCATCGTCCAATTCCACATTCGCGCGCCACACGAAATCGTGTACCTCGTCTTCGGTGTATGTGCCCCGCAGTTCGCCCACCCGGGCATCCCGCACTGGCACACCATCATATTCGAGTTCCAATTCGTGGAGTTTTTTTTCTGTAAGATGAACAACTTTCGCGATATCACGCACGCGTCCGGATGTTTCCATCCCATTCTGAAATGAACGCATCAACACCGTCCCCGCAATGGCAAGGATGGTGAGCGATAAAAGCGCCTCCACCAAGGCAAATCCTTCCTGCCGCATTCGACGCCGGGCCGGCCGGCCGTTATGAGGAATAGCGCGGATCATCATAAAATCCTCGATAAAAGTCTTCGCCATCCTGATTGGTATGGCCTTCCATATTCGAAATCAAGCCGGTTGCGGGAGACACTTTGATAAACACCCGGCGTTCATCCTTCTTGTTATCTGCCAGCCGCAACAAAGTAAAATAGGCGGCATCGGCTGAGCCATCGGGGTAAAAATAAAACTCACCTTCTCCCCGCTTGATTTCATCATCATTCGCCACGTGATATACAAACTCGAAAATGAACCCTTCGGGCAATTTTTCGTTGATTTCGTTTACATATTCCACCCGACGGTTCCGGTTGGAACTACTGCTGCGGGTGTTTCGCCGCCGGTACGAACGGCTGCGGTACCGGCGGCGCTCTTCTTCTTTTTCAACCGGCACGTAATAGCGTTGTTCATCGATATTGATTACGATTCGCACCGGCACACGCGACATCACCGCCCGTTGCTGGGCGTAACGCAATGCTCCCGCGAAATCGCTGGTTGCCCGCTGCAGTTCGGTCTTACGGAACAGTTCCGTAAGGTTGGGAATTCCGACTATGGTGATGATGGAAATCAACGCCACCACCAACATCAGTTCGATCAGCGTAAAACCAGATTTCGCGTACATTGCCATGCGTCGCATCTATGGAGCCACTTTCTTTCGTGAAAACAATCCAGCATCACTCTATGTTGAAGCAGGCGAGGACGCCTGTGTTCCGACTTTTATAAATGCAGGCGAGGACGCCTGCGTTCCGACTTTTATAAATGCAGGCGAGGACGCCTGCGCTCCAAAAAAGACTATTTGCCGGATTGTCTTGTGATTTTTATTCATCTGACCAGTTTCCGATGTCGTCATCGGTGCCTTCCTGCTCATCGGCGCCGATGGAATATAGGTCGTATTCGGCTACGCCCTTATTGCCGGGGTACTCATAACGGTAATCGTTGCCCCATGGATCTTTGAAGGATTTTTTCCTCAAAATTGGAGGGCTGCCGTCTTCGCCTTCCTGGATTAAAGATTCCAAACCGACATCGCTGGACGGATATTTTCCATTGGTGATTTCATAGGTGCTCAATGCGGTTTCCAAGTTGGCGATATCCATTTTGGCCCGGGTTTCCATAGCCCGTTGAGACTGGCCACTAAAGTTTACCAGCACCGCTCCCGCCAAAATACCAATGATGGTCACGACGAGAAGCAGTTCGACCAAAGTAAACGCTTTTTCAGATTTTCGTTGCTGCATGATGTTCCTCCCGATCTGGCTTCGATCTATTCGTTTTGTTTTATAAACTTCGTTCAAACACAAAAGAACGAGAAGTTTCGATTTGGTTACATACCGCCGACGCTCTGGCTGATTTGAAAGATCGGCATGATCATGGCAAACACGATAAAGCCGACAATTACCGCCATTACCACAATCATCACCGGTTCCAAAATGCTGGTCAGCGCTTCGATCACGCGTTCGGTTTCGTTTTCAAACGCATCCGCCACACGCTCCAGTGTAGTCTCCATATTGCCGGTTTCTTCTCCCACCGCCACCATGTTCACCGCTACTGGCGGGAACAGGGGGCTATCGGCCATGCGGTCGGAAAGTTTTTCACCCTCTTTGATATTCTCTGCGAATCCCGCAATATCCTCTTTCAGCACTTGGTTTGAAATGACCTGTTCGGTAATCGCCAACGCTTTCAAAATCTGCACGCCATTGCCCAGCAAAGTTCCCAATGTGCGTGAAAATTTGGCGATTTCCCGTTTGCGAATCAATTCTCCGAGCAAGGGAATAGCCAAGAGCATCTTATGGAAGTGAAGTTTCCCTTTATCGGTTTTGGTGTATTGATAAAACAAATATCCTCCAGCAATTAATGGCAGCAAAATCGCCCACCAATACCCACTCACCAAATTGGTGAATCCCAATAACACTTGCGTTGAAATCGGCAACTCCGCATCCATATCTTCAAACATGGTCATGAAGTTGGGAACCACCACAGTAAACAACACGCCGATCACAAAGATGCACACCAGCACCATAAATGCCGGATAGGTCATGGCAGAGAACACTTTGCTGCGGGTGGCCTGTTCGGCTTCCAAAAAGGTGGCCAGGCGTTCCATAACCTGGTCCAGCATGCCGCCTACCTCACCGGCGCGCACCATGCTGCTGTATAACGGTGGAAACACCTTCGGATGTCTTGCCATTGCGTTGGCGATGTTCATCCCGCCGTGCACATCCGAACTAACCGCTTTGATAATTTCCACCATTTTGGGGTTCGAGGTCTGTTGTGAGATGACGTCCAAACAGCGTACAAGAGGCAATCCAGCGCGCAACAGGTCTGACATTTGGCGGGAAAAGGTACAGACATCTTTAGACCGTACACGTGACAAGGCCGACAGTGATATTTCCCGATTCAGGCCTTTGCCCCTGTCCATTTCTTTGACCGAAAGGGGGAACACCTGCATTTGCTGCAGTTTATTGATCACCAGGCGTTGGTTATCTGCCTCTAACACCCCTTCGATCACTTCACCACTTAATTTTTTTGCCTTGTAACTATAGCGCATCTCACCATCTCTTCATCAACTGATTTTCATTTGGAGCGCAGGCGTCCCGCCTGCATTTTATACACGCAGGCAAGATGCCTGCATCACAACTTTTATAAATGCAGGCGAGGACGCCTGCGCTCCAACTTTTATAAATGCAGGCGGGGACGCCTGCGCTCCAAGATGTTTAGCACATCAGATTCATCACCAATCTTGTGTTACGCGAATCAATTCTTCGACCGTTGATTCGCCCTTTTTCACTTTGTCCAATGCGTTCATACGCAATGTGACCATGCCTTCTTTGAGCGCTTGATTCTTGATGCGGCTGGCGGCTACGCGCTCGACCGTCATTTCGCGCAATTCTTTGACCATCTTTGCAGTAATTTCAGCCATTCTCTCATCCTGTGTGTGTCTATTATGTGTTTTTGTGTTTTTGTGTTTTTGTGTTTTTGTGTTTGAGTGTGCTTGCTT
>CAZEZQ010000095.1:9016-11164 GCA_964516245.1 uncultured bacterium
TCGCTGAACCGTTAACTCACGAATTTCTTCACTCATTTCCATAATTTCATAAATCGCCGTCCGTCCGCGATAGCCCAAAAACTTGCAATATTCGCAGCCGCGGCCATGATAGAACTTGATGTCTTCATGTTCGCCGTCAAGCAGGCCCAGTCCACGCAGAATGTCGTGATCCGGTTGATATTCTTCGCGGCATTTATCACATATACGGCGCATCAAACGCTGCGCGACCACGCCGATCACAGATGACGACACCAGATAGGGTTCCACCCCCATATCCACTAGACGGGTAACCGCCCCCGGCGCGTCGTTGGTGTGCAAGGTGGTAAACACCAAGTGGCCTGTCAGCGCCGATTGAATCGCGATTTCAGCCGTTTCGTGGTCGCGGGTTTCGCCCACCAGAATGATGTCGGGGTCTTGCCGCAAGAAAGCGCGCAGCACGCGGGCAAAGTTGAGGCCGATTTTCGAATTGACTTGCACTTGGATGATCCCCCGCAGGTGGTATTCGATTGGTTCTTCAATGGTCAAAATCTTCACATCGGCGTTATTCAGTTTGGAAAGAGTCGCATAAAGCGTAGTGGTCTTGCCGCTTCCTGTCGGTCCGGTCACCAGAATAATGCCGTGTGGTTTGGAATAGAGATTCTTAAATTTTTTGTGTGAGTAATCATCAAATCCAAGCTGAGCCAGATCGAAGATCGTGCTGTCGCGGTTCAAGATACGAATCACGATGGTCTCGCCGTACGGTGTCGGCACGGTGGAAACGCGAAGGTCGAATTCGATGTTCCCGCTTTTGATGTTGATCCGCCCGTCTTGCGGCAAGCGCTTTTCGGCAATGTTCATATCCGCCATGATTTTAATACGAGAGATCACCGCGGCTTGGTAACGCCGAATCGATGGGGGGATCGCCGCTTCATAAAGCAAACCGTCAATGCGGTAGCGGATGCGCAATTCATCTTCGAAGGGTTCAAAGTGAATATCTGTTGCCCGGTCGGCCACCGCTTCGGTCATGATTTGGTTCACGAAGCGTATAATTGAGGCGTCTTCACTGAGTTCCTCAATATTGTCTTTGTTGATTTCTTCTTCGTCGTCGGTATATCCCTCTTCTTCCATCATGCTGTCGACGGTATCCGAACCGATCCCGTAATACCGTTTGATGGCGGCGGTGATATCATCGCTGGGGGCGATCACCGGCTCAACATTGCATTTAAGCAGCAAACGCAAATCGTCCAGAGCATGAAAGTTGAGTGGATCGGCAGTAGCGATGCGCAGAGTATCTGGTGTACGCTCTACCGGCAATATGTTATAGCGGTGAACAAAACGCACTGGAATTTGACTTAATATATCCGGGGGAATCTCGGTATCTTTCAGTGGAAAGATATTGATCCCGAGATGTGAAGCCAAAGAGTTCATTATATGTTCTTCATCGGCAATGCCCGAATCGACCAGCACGGTATCCAGATGTTTGCCGGTTTTGTCTTGCATGGCTACTGCACGATTGAGGTCATTTTCTTCAATCACATTCAGCGAGCGTAAGAGCTCACCGTATGAGCGTCCTATCATGCCTGGTTTCTGCTTCATAGCGACTGGTTTTCCTTTCAAATCTCCGTTACAAGAACTATATCTCATAAACGGCTATATGTTTATTAGCAAAAGAATTACCAAGTTGACAAGGAAAGAATATCGATTCAAGTTAAACGATATAACTCTTCCATAAACAGACTTCTAAACAATATTAATACAACTTCAATACCAAGAGTTAAGCATCACTTGCAGCTTCTACGGATTGTGATATTACAACCTAAAACCGGATTTTCACGATTGGTTTCTCACAAGGGGAAAAAGAGGGGAATTTCAAAGAGAGACACAACCAAGGGAAAGCCCCTGAAGACATTTCGTCTTTCCTTCCCTGGAACCTGTCGGGTTCGCAACGAAAAGACTACGCCTTGGATGCGGAGATTTTGGATTCTTCATGAAAGACCCTTCGATTGTCAGATACTGTGGACGGGATTTTCCCTGGGAGGAATTGGAGTGCATCAATATCGGATTCTGTATTATGATCCCTAGTTGAATCACCGGCATCTATACGAAAATGGACACTTTACGAATTTACTTTCTTGGTTGATATATGGCAGATTCGCTTGTCAAATATTA
>CAZEZQ010000096.1:0-11133 GCA_964516245.1 uncultured bacterium
TTTGAATGGGAGGCAAAAGGGTGCTGTCAGAGCGCTGCTGTTCGCGCAGCGCTTTTTGCACTTCTTCGTAAATGATGCGCTCCAACTCGCGTTGATCCATAAACCTTTAATCCAAAATTTCGACTTTTTCGCCCCCGCGCAAACCGCAGGCGTTGCCGTCATCGGTATCGAGGTGCATTTCATCCAAGAACTTCTCACTGACGCGCATTTGGCAATCTTCGAGAATGGTCTTTTTGTGCGCGGTTTCCACTCGGACACGGCGGATTTCATTATCACGGATGCCCCATTTTTGGGCGGTTTCGGATGATAGGTGAATATGGCGGTTGGCCAAGATCACCCCGCGCTGCAAATGAAGCACTCCAACCGGCCCCACCAAAATAATGCCCTGTGTGCCTTCATGATTGCCTGAGGGGCGTACTGGCGGGTCGATCCCCAAATAGATGGCATCGGTGCGTGACACTTCGACCTGGGTAAATTTGCGCAAAGGGCCAAGGATGCGCACCTCACCGAGGCATCGCATGCGGGGCCCAACCAAAGTCAAGTGTTGTTTGGTGGCAAATTCACCGGGCTGGTACAGGGGGTTTCGTTCTTCAAGTTCAAATCCCTTGCCGAAAAGAACATCACAGTCTTCGCGGCAGAGGTGAACGTGGCGCACCGATAGATTGACGGTTACCAGTTTCTTTCCGGCTGCACCCATTGTTGACGAACCCTGATTTTGCAGGCGTTCCATCACCCGGCGGGTAATTTGTTGCACCAATGCATCGTCTATCGAAGAATGTTTCATTGTACTATTCTAAAACTATACAGTCCGAGCGCAAAACAACCGTGCGATTTGAATTGTTTTCCGCCGCCAAACAATTTAACGCCAAAATTCCGCTTTCCCGACAAAAACAAAGCGCGGCATGTGGACCACGCTTTGAGACGGTTCTCAGGAGCGCTCTCCGGCCCACGGAGAGTCGAGAGAGCTGTATTCAACGTTTATTTGCCCGGCAAAATTCCTTCGATATCCGAATGAGGGCGTGGAATTACGTGTACGGAGACCACTTCGCCCACTTTGCGGGCAGCAGCGGCCCCGGCATCGGTTGCGGCTTTGACCGCACCCACATCGCCACGAACCATCACCGTAACGAACCCGCCACCGATCTTTTCTTTACCGATCAAATGAACACTGGCGGCTTTCACCATCGCATCAGCTGCTTCAATCGCGCCTACCAGGCCGCGAGTTTCGACAAGTCCCAGGGCATTACCTTCCACGGGAGTATCCTCCAATTCTTTGTTGCCTTATGTAATGATAAGAACCGGCTTTAGAGCCAAAAAAACAAAGCCAGTTTATTCGTTTGGAGAGTACAAAGACAGGCTCAATCTGTCAAGACGGCGGGACACTTCTCTCTTTGGATTTGTGGGATTTCAGCCTGTGTAGTGTGGAGGTTAGATTCTTACACGCAAATTCTGAGAAATTGTCTCTTGGGTTTTTAGGTTAAATTAAATCAATGGGTAATGAGTTTACGGGGAGGGCGAGGTTGCAAATGCGCCGTGGCGTGCTCCCGCCGAGCCGGTTTGATTGACCGACTTCTGATTTACGTAAATAGTATGCATAACCAATTAGAATCTCAGAACTTACGTGAATGTTTCATAAGAGCCTTGGTTTGTGAATCGGAGGTAATGGGTGGAACCGGCTCATCAGGAGATTCGCCCTCCCAATGGATATTAATTTTATAAAAATTCAAATATTTTTGGCTAGCATCAGGATGAAAATAAACTATAAAAAAGAATCGTTAGCGGCCTTCCAGTTTTGATTGGCATTCGAGGGTGTATTTGGCTGTGGGCATTGCTAAGAGCCGTTCATCGCTGATTTCTTCTCCAGACATCTGGCAGATGCCGTAGGTGCCTTCATCCATACGTTGAATGGCTTCATCAATTTCTTGCAGGCGAAAACGGTCGTGTTCGGCCAAGCCCATCAGCAATTCGCGGTCGAGGTAATCATTGCTTTGATCGACAATATCGCCGTGCATTGTGGATTCTTTGATATTTTGCGTTTTCAACGCTTTTTGTAACAATTGTTTGCGTTCATCCAAAAGCATTTTGCGCAATTGATCGAATAATTTTTGACGTTTTTGTTTGATATTTTTCATCTTAGATGCGGTTGATTTAGGAGCGGGTGCCGTTTGTTTTGAAGTGCTCTTTGGAGCGCTCGTTTTGGCAGTTGAACTCGTTTTTTGAGATTGAGCCGATTTTGCAGTGGATTTTGTTTTGGTTGAGCCTTTTTGGGCAGTGTTTTTATTTGTAGGCGTTTTTTTCGCGGTACTCGTACTCTTCTTTGTGGTATTTTTTTTGGACGCAGATTTAGTTTGACTAGACGAATTTTTGGCTGCCGTTTTTGCTTTGGTGTTTTTGCTCTTTGACTTGTAGGTGCTTGTTGTTTTTGATTTTGTGGCCATAACGCTACCTATTATGAATTTATAAAAATTTTGTTCCTGATTTTTTATGCAGCCATCGTCTCTTTTATTAAGTTGGGAAGAATACTTGGGAGTTACAAGTTTGTCAATAGATTTTTAGATTCTTTACAGGGAAATTGATGGCAATCGTTTCTTTTAGAATATTGTTTTGTGAAATTTATTACAAAAGGTCACAATTCTAGGCAAAATAATATTGAGCCACAATTGGTTAATGTATTGAATTTTATACTGTATTTTCATAGATTCCATTATCCATTGTGAAAAGCCTGAATAAAAAACAGCCAGTTGGAATAACGATTTATCCCAACTGGATGTTATGTAACAGCTTTGTAAGTTATGAGATTTGAATTGGTTATGCGTACTATTTACGTAAATCAGAAGTCGTTCAATCAAACCGGCTCGGCAGGAGCACGCCACGGCGCATTTTCAACCTCGCCCTTCTTGTTTGAAACACTTTGTATTAGTTCTGAGGTTCTAATTGGTTATGCATACGTTTCGTTGGTGGGCTAAAGCCCACCCTACCCTTTGTGTTTCATCTTGATATAGCCCGCCGGTGCGGATGGGGTGCTATTAAGAAATATTTGTTATTTATTCTAAAATATTTATTGTTTATTCTATCAAAAACAAAGGGTTAGCCGTGGTGTTGGTGTTCTTCATGTTTGTGTTCTTCGCCTTTGTTTGCCTCTTGTTTTTGTTCTTCTTGTTTGTTTTCGGCCTTTCCCCCTTCTTTTTGTTTTTGCGTCTCGTTGGTTTTTTGGGCGGGTTTACCACCGCCTTTGCCTTTGTTGTTCGGCTGTACATCGGATTTGCCGATAAACACCACACCTTCATCGATTTTCAATTTGGAGGCGGTGATATCGCCGCGAAGTTGCGCCGAGGTGCGTAATTCGACCAACTCGGTGGCCATGATATTGCCGTTGATTTTACCCTCCACAATAATACTGCCAATTTCGATTTCGGCAGTGACCTCCCCAGTTTCACCCACTATTAAATGACCGTCAGAAGAGATATCTCCATTGAATTTTCCTTCAATGCGAAGGCCTTCTTTGAAACGCAGTGTCCCCTCAAATTCGGTATCCTTGCCTAAAGTGGTATAGGGCTTTTCTTCTTTTCTGGGACCAGGCGCTTCAGGAGATTTTGGTGTTGTGCGTTCATTGCGAAGGATATCCACGGCTTTCGTTCCTCCATTCCCGTTGACCAATCAAATAGGGAGTTTGGCCCCTATCTAATTTAAATAACCAATCGGCAATCACATTATCAAGCAATTGGAATGATGTCAATAAAAACGTGAGAAAAAGTTCTTATTTTTTAACAAATAGTTTATCCGCTTTACTTAAAGAATTGTTGAGCGTTCATCTTTTAAGAATCCGATATCCTCCAAAATTCGCACCAATCCCGCTTTCAGCGGGGTACGGGTATAGCCCAGCTCTTTCATGGCTTTTTGGGAGGAATACCGCCAGTGGTATTTGTAGACGTTGAGCATATCCGGAGTTAATTTCGGGAGATAATGTTTTGACATTTTTGCGCGCGCCACTTCGAATCCCCCCACCCATTTCAACAAGAAGATGGGGAGTTCCAAGCGGGGCCGCCGTATCCCTGTGAGGTCTTCTAGAATCTCCAAAAATTCCACCAGGGTGGCATCTTCACCGCCCACAATATATTTTTCGCCTGCCCGCCCTTTTTCTAATGCCAATAAATGCGCTTGCGCGACATCTTCAACATACGAAAACGTCCAGCGCTTTTTGCCATCACCGGGTATGCCGGGGAGTTTTCGATTGACGTAGTCTTTGACCATATTGGTGATGTGATTGCCTTGGGTGGCTTTGCCCGGGCCATAAATCAACGCGGGGATCATAGTAATAATATTCAAGCCTTGTTGTGAATAGTGACTGGCTAAAGGCAACGCTTGGGCCTTGCTATTTGCATAGGGAGTGGGTGAAGGGGTTTCACGGTTGATGTGGGTTTCGTCGGCAGGGGTTTCACCGGTGGGGCCCAATGCAAAAAATGAAGAGGTGTAGACCACCCGATTGATTCCGCTTTTCAACGCCGCCTGAAAGACATTTTCAGTGCCTTGCACATTGGCTGCAAAGAAATCATTCGTATCCCGCCGCCAAATCGAAACCAAGCCCGCGCTGTGAATGACGGCATCGCATCCGGCAAGATGGGTCTGCAAAGATTCTTTGTCGCCGATATCTCCCTGCACCCATTCCACAGAATTCAGAGAATCCTTTTGGATAGGCGCCGAGCGATAGAGCGCACGAACTGAATAGCCGGATTGTATCGCGGTTTGAATGATATGTTGGCCCAGATATCCTGTGGCGCCGGTGAGAAACAGTTTGGTCATGAGTTTAATAGATGCTGCAAAGCCACTGCATTGTTGTGTTCGGTATCTTTCGCGGCGAATACCAAGGTTACTGTATCGGATTCACACTCATTCATGAAGGATTGAATCTCATCGAGCGCGCCCGAATCACGAAGTTCTTTTTCGTACCGTTTTTGAAATTCTTCCCACTTTTGAGGGTCGTGGCCAAACCATTTGCGCAACTCTTGGCTGGGAGCCCAATGTTTTTTCCACTCGCCGATTTGCGCTTTGGATTTGGCAAGGCCGCGGGGCCAAATGCGGTCAACCAGAATGCGCAAGCCGTCATCTTGTGTGGGTTCATCGTAGACCCGTTTGATTTGGATGTTTGGTTTGTGTCTTGGCATGGGAATAGGCTCCATTTATGAACTTTTTGCTTTACTCAATCTATGATCGCGTTTTGCTCCTCCCCGCCACGGCGCGCATGCCCCAAATTGGGGGAGGTTGGGAGGGGGTTATTGCTTCTGCATTAAGTGTGATCAAGCGTTCTCAACCCTCCCCTAGCCCCTCCCAATCTTGGGAGGGGAATTTTATGGCATCAATCTTTTTTTATGGCGTTTTTCCATGTTTGGATATCGGCTGGGGTTACAACTCGGAATAGCCAGCCGAAGAAGAGCAGCAAGGCTCCATATAGAAAGGGTACAAGCAGCACATGGGGGAAGGGAATCAGGCGAACTATGATTGCGCTTAGCAGAGTGACCAGCAAAAACTGAGAGATGCGTTTTATCGGAATGGGCAAAGCAAACAATTTTATTGAAAGCCATCCCATAAAAAGCAACAAGACGGCTTGTGAAATCAAAGAGGCCCAGGCGGCTCCCACTTGTTGGAAGTATTGAATGAAATACCAATTGCTGACAAACGAAAGCAAAACAGCCCCACCGGTAAACAACACCAGCCAACGCTGGCGGTTTTTCGATGTG
The DNA here is from genome assembly GCA_964516245.1 of uncultured bacterium. Lineage (GTDB taxonomy): Bacteria > Hinthialibacterota > Hinthialibacteria > Hinthialibacterales > Hinthialibacteraceae > CAZEZQ01. The sequence continues at coordinate 5,736 of CAZEZQ010000096.1, forward strand.
AAGGTGATGATGAACAAGGTGTTGAGCATTGAAAGATTCAAATTGACACCGAGCACTCCCAATATCTCGCCCGAGACTGGAATGGTATTGGGGATTAACGCCATCCACTCACCCGACCAAAAACATAACAATGCCGAAGTAGGGATGGTAAACACAAGAATCACCTGGCACGAGATGTTGAACAACCGTTTGTAGGCGGGTTCGTCAGTCTCATGGTAACGCGAAAGAGCGGGGTAGATCGCGATGATATAGCCGGTGAGCAGCATGGTGAGTCCGCTGATCAAGCGGCTGGCGTAGGTGTATGGTCCAACATAGTCTACATGGCCCATCACGTATTCGATCATGAGGACATCGAGTTTGAGATAGAAGATGTTGAAAAACCCATACAAGGGCAAGGGCCAGGATTCGGAAATCATATAAAAGATTTGAGAGAATGAAAATCCTTTCAATGTAAGCGTAAAGAAGCGCAGCGCCACTAAGCCCAGTAAGAAAAACCACAAAAAGTTTTCGATGGAAACGGCCGCCGCCGCGAAAATTAGGGGGAATTCAAGCCACAAGACCAAAAATAGCAAAGCGATAGCAATGAGGCGGGAAGGCAGATTGGTGTAGAAGACATATTCCATCCGCTCCAATGCGGTAAAACAGCTGCGAATCACTCCGGTGAAGGATAGCAGCATCGAACCGGCCAGTGCGGCATACACCACGAGGAGTTCATAGCCTTGTATATCACGAACCTGATACAGATAAAAAAAACTGCCAAAAAAGAATATCAAGGCCAAAGACATCTTTAAGAGCAAACCATTGGCGAAAAATTGAGAGAGTTCGTTTTTTCGGCGCGCTCCATCACGAGAGATCAGGTTGTCGAGGCCGCCATCGATAAACGAACGGGTGATTTCACCAAAATCATGAGCGAACGAAATCAATGCCCACTGATCGCGGCTGAGAAAGACGGCCAGCAGAATATAGCGGATCATGCCGGAAGCGCGCCCGAACACATTGAACAGGCTCATGAAGATAGAATTTCGCAGGATGGTTCTCACGAAGCGCCCCGCTTTTCTACCGGTTTTAATGACAAGGTTTGGATATGAATCCAATTTTGCCATGGGGAAGTGTTTTTGGACGACATTATGAAAAACAAACTCACTACATTTTTGCCCGGTTTTGCATGAACCGGCAGAGTGAATTTTAACGATTCGCCAGCCAACGATTGCGCGTAAGATGATTCATTGATGCGAATATGCAATGTTCCCTGCAACTCTTTGGCATTTCCACATTGCACGAGCAACTCAAAGAGTTGATTTGCCCCACCGGGCCCGGTGTAAAAATCGGCAAGCAGTTCTCCTTTTTCAAGAAGGCGTATGGAGCCATTTCGCAGCGCCAGAGGCGTGTGAGGATCCAACAGCAAATTTCCGCTGGGGGGGAAAAGGGTACCGGTAAACCGTTCGCGGATTCGATTCAGATAATACAGCGAAGAATAATCAGACGGTTCTTTCGTTCTATAGCGTTTCATGCGTTCAAGGGCCAAACTGGACTCACCTTTGTTGTAGCTGAACAACGCTTGCAAATAATCCAAGATATGCGGTGAGGAAGAACCGGCATAAAGTTCAACATCTTGAAACAGTTTCAGGTCATCGAGTTTTCCCACATGGCTGTAGCGAAGGTAATCGTACAAAAGGATAGACGAGATGGGGAGGCCCAAACGCTGCTGCACACGGCATTGCCGGTAACCGGCGCGCAAGGCAAGATCGCCAAAATCGTAATTGGCGACTTCTTTATAAAAGTGTTTCGCCTTTTCAAATTGCTGAAGATTCTCGTATATCGCGGCAATCTGAAAAAAGGGCCATCCATGCCCCAAAGGTGGATACAGATCAACCGCTTTTTGATAGGAGGTTATCGCTTTTCCAAACCGCTGCTTCTCCCCACGATGCAAGATGGCCTGGCCCATTCGAAAGTGAAAATTCGCCAGTTGCTGGGCCGCCTCAGAATCTTGCTCTACATTTTTGACGTTTGCCATGAATTGAATGTAATCCAAAGCCTGTTGGTAATGGGTTTCAAAGGGGGCTTGATTTTCGATGGCCGACAAATGAGTTTCAAAATTCCAGCTGCCAGAAGTTGGCCAAAGCGCAAGAAAGGGTATTAAAGAGAAAATGAGAACCAGAATGGAAGGGAAAGCGGCCCGCTTGATCATCTTTTTTTCTTTTTTTGTTTTTTCAGTTCTTGGGAGGTGGGCTGGCGGCGAATGTACATATACAACACAGCAAAGATGGCCAGAAATGCCAGAAACACCATTTTGGCGCCCAGGTTGGAAAGATCAAGGAGCCCATCGTTGGGCGCACTCATCGCTTCACCGGATGGCTGAGTCGGAGTGGCATCGCGCATTTGCCCCGCGGTTTGGCCAAATGAAAGCAGAGGGAGACACCAAAGAATGCATTGAATGAATATAGGTAATAAATGTGTTTTCATAATAATTGATCTTGCCATAAGTTTTAGAAAAATTCCAGAAGTACTTTATTTCACTCGTTTGATCGTAGCAGGGCCTTGGTGGAATTCTTTGGGTTCTACACTGAATTGAATCGCTCCCGCCAGAGATTCGCCCCTTACCCGTTTTAATACAGAAGGCTTAAAAATCACTTGATTATTGTCTTCTCCTCCATCAATCAGAAAGGTGGCTAACGACGAGGAAAACAAATTGTATTGATCATTGTTTTGATAAACCAGTTCTGCAACATTATCTACAATCAATTGATCACCGGCTTTCATGGGTGGAGCGAGTTCGGTTTCGGGTGATGTTAAATCGATAGGATTCTGAAGTTCCAGGATTTGTGGGTTTTCATGTTCTTGCAGGGCTTGGATTGGCAGCGGTTGATAATTCACAGTATAAATATCCGAGGGGAGATGAATCATCGTTTGCCGATCGAGAATTCCACCCACTGGCAAGGGTGGGAGAAAATCGGTATACACTTTTTTGCCCAGTGGATCGACCATGCGAATGGTCCCTATGACTTGGGTCCCGTCAAACTCAGCACCATGCGTGTCGTAGCGCAGTTTTTTGCCTCCAGCCAGCCGCAGCGATTGAAAAACACCGGCTTCAAGGTTTACATGGCCGAAATACCCGCTGAAAACCAGTTTTTTGTCTTGATAATTGGCTGCATATTCAGTGTTGGTATTGAGTGATGATATGAACAAATCTGTTTTTGGCCCATTATGAACAGCAAAGGCTTGAGCCTGGTAGCCGCGCTCGTTGGGTGGGGGCGATAAGGGCAGAAGTTCGATGTTTATGTCGGGCGCCTGGTTTTGTATGACCTCGTGAATGGCCGTAAACACGTTCCCTACATTCGAGACTTCTTCCCGGCGAACGACAACAAAACTATGTCCATCGATGTTGCCGGCAATCAACCGGCTGCCTACTGGATCAATAAACCATAAACGTTCGGAAACATCCAAACTGTCCGGCTGCGAAAACCGGATGGAATAGACCCCACTGGTTTCGATACTACGCAGGTTGGATGCCCTTTTTAGCAACTCCAGATCATCTCCATCCACAGAAAAAGGTTTCCACTCCTGTAGAGAACTTGATTCAAACGAACCTGCGCTGTGGTAAATGTAATCGTGCCGCGAGCCCCCATGAACTCGAAACATATCGACAACATAAGGGGAACTCATATACACGGCGCGTTCATACAAACCCAATGGAGGTGTTATCGAACCGGTATACGGCGAGCGGTTGGATAAGCGGTTGTCTGCGAACGCATAGTAAAATGCATGTTGGTTTTGAAATTGTTTCGAGAAGCGCAGTAACGCATTTTTCGGCGCATCCTGCGCATCATAGGTTTCGTGACTTTTGCCATCAATCAACACCGTGTTGTACCCGGCGCTGCCAACATTGCCGGCCTGCGAACTCAACCGGCCCTTTGGGGTGAGAAGATCGAGCGACAACAGGTGAGGGGAATCTTGCCGGCTTGAGATCCCACTGTCCAGAAACACTGAAAAGGGGATATCTGAAACATGATCGTGCAGTAATGTGGCGCCGGTTCGTGGATAAAAAACGCTTTCGAACGTTCGGCTGGATATTTGATTTTCGCGCTGCATGCCGTATAGCAACGCCTCTACCGGCCGTTCTATGTGTTCGTATAGGGATTGCAGCAAGAAGGCATATTTTTTTTCTGCAAAGAGAGGCAAGCCGCGCTCTAAGGCGCGGGCAAAGTGATACCGGTCCATTTTCTCTGCCGAACCGCCAGGCATTTGGCCATCGGGATAACTAAGTTCTGCCAAAATATCCAACGGAGTTTGAAACAACGGCTGATATCTTTGATATCCAGAAGGTGAGGCTGCTTTTAACGCCGCCGCCGCAGGCAGAATATGATTGACCACATTGAGATGTTCATTCAGTGGAGATTGTTTTAGCAGGCCTTCCCCTTCTGTATTGTTTAAAAGAATTTTGTGCAGGGGTGAAGAATTTTCGGTTCCCTCCAAACTGGCTTGAACGTGAGTGGCTGAATCTACCAGGATGCCAGCCAGCAACCGGCTGGTTTGCAATACAATTTTCTCAGCGGGAGAGGGGTCTTTTTGTTCTGAATTAAAAAGCGAATCGCAATAACGGATTAAATTGGATTGAAGCGCATTGCGGGATTCGGCTTCAACTTGGCTCCATTCGGGCAGCGCCTGCATGCAATCGTAGGACTGCAAAATTTGCGTCAGAGAAAAATAGGGGCTTTCAGCAGGTTCTTGAGCGAGATGCTGGTTGAGTTGATCTACCGTTTGGCGCAATAAATCTGCATCTCCCAAAAGGGCTGCGGTGATGGTATTGCGCCAAATCTCATCGCCGGTATTTTGCGCCTGGGGCAACTGAGATCTGATTGTGCTTTCGTTCCACCCCGTGCGTTTCACGCTTTCCCGATGGAACATTACGCGTGAGGCTTCGAATATAAATGGTGCGGAAATAACCGGTTCGGGCGCTTTGGGTTGAACGGCGTAGCGTTCTTTTAGGCTTTGTGCATGGGTTTGGTGTGCTGCAAGAAGATGGCAGACAAGCAGCAAAAGAATTATCAAACATTGTCTCATAGAAATATCCATTCGATGGCCAATATGGCAATTTTTATACATTTTTATTGATCAATTCAAACTAACGCCTATGAAGATTCGGCAAAAAGTATGATTGACAATGTTGGAGCGCAGGCGTCTCGCCTGCTTTGTACAGAGTTGCAGAAGACTACGCTTGCGCTCTAAGTTTATGTAGTTGCAGGCGAGGACGCCTGCGCTCCAAAAGGTGCATTGTAACGGTGTTGAATCGTTTGTAACAGTATCACAACGGTTCAGAAACGACAGCGGCAACGATGGAGTAGAAGATTGATGGAATCGATTAATGAGCGTTTGGGGCAGAGGCGGGCAGATACGGGCA
>CAZEZQ010000097.1:0-638 GCA_964516245.1 uncultured bacterium
ATGGCGGATATAAAACAAAAAGCCCGAAAACAGGTTGGACTCAAGAGCACGAATGATCGAAATTAAAATACAACCCGCTGCAGAGCAAGACCTGATTGAAATTTGGCTTTATACATTAAAACAATGGGGCGAAAAGCAAGCCGATCAATATCTAGATGAATTGGATAGCGGCATTCAAACAATTGCAGAAATTCCAAGTGTGGGTGTAGATTACAGTCATGTGCGTGAAGGATATAGACGTTATTGTGTCAAATATCATAGAATATATTATCAATTTAACAATGATGCTATTGAAATTGTTCGAATTCTCCATGAAGAGATGGATGATGTGCGTCATTTATAAAGTATGACTAGAAAATTCAAATAGACATTCAGTACCTTAAATTTGAATTGCCTAAACGAATTCCGTTAGCGCGTCAATTTTTTAGGTGGATATCAATTTAAATTGAATGGTTTGATTTCCTGAATTTGTTGGAAGAAAACCCCCCTCTCGCCTAGTATGGGAGAGGGGTTTTTTCATTCATGGCATTGATGGATGGCTTATTGGTGTTGTTTCAAAACTTCATAAGCGTGTTGCAATTGTTTTTTGCTGACCGAGACTTTGATATCCAATTCGTGGATAGACCAGTAGAGGCCAT
>CAZEZQ010000097.1:648-5526 GCA_964516245.1 uncultured bacterium
GTAGCGGGTTCTTTGAGAGGGGATATTGATTTTGGTAACCGCTGAATCGCCTTGGCCTTTGGCTACCGGTTGCCCCCAGTCTTCGCCGTTGAAGGAAAAGTAAACTTCATAACCGCGGGGATAATCACCAGATGAATTTTGGGTATCCAAAACAATTTCTTGAACCACAGTTTCGCTGCCCAAATCGATTTGATACCACATGCCCGGCTGCTGTGGTGTGCCGGTCGCCCAGCGTGTGTCATTATCACCATCAATGGCGTTGCCGGCGTCATCGCTGTTGTGCGAGGCGCTCACTTCCCAAGAATCGCGGTCTGAATCGCTTTTTTCTAACTGCTCCACGATTTTTTTGTACGAGGATAAGGCAAGATTGCCCAGTTGGCCATGATCCAAATACGATTCGAGAAACTTGAGCACTGCGGGGTGGGACCGCTTTGAAATCGCTTCGATGACCATTTTCTTTTGTTCGGTGGTCGATGCGAGATTCATCGCGGTATTGTAGTCTGGAATACTTTCCTGAATAGAATCCCCAGCATCGAGCAGGATCATGCGCAAATAGCCTTGCAGAGCAGCCTCTTTTTTGGCCGGTTTGCCGGCTTCTGCCGTGAATCGGCGCAGGGCGTCAATAGGTGAGGCATCGGGCCAATTGACCAAGGCATCGAATGCTTCTTGTTGGATGGCAGCATTGTCGCTTTCACGAGCCAACTCCACCACCCTTTCGGCAGCGATAGAGCCACCGAACTCGGCCATCAAGTGAATAAGACTCTGGGTGAGTTGATCGTTGGCCTCTTCCAAGGCATTAAGAAAATATTCAGTACGTTGATTGGCATCTTCCATAGATTTGGCCAATTCCAAAACAGCTTCTTCGGCAGCCTCGATGGTTTCACTGGATTGCAGACCAGCGATCACCTGCAATAGTTCAGGAATCTGCTTGGATGATGCCAATTGCTGCAACCCTTGAATGGCCTGCAAGCGGATAGAGGGCTCAGCCGTTTTAGCCAAGTCGAGAAATACCGCTACCGCCCCATCGCTTCGACGCTTCACTGCGGTTTGCACCAGGATAGGAACTGAATTGATTACGCCGGTTTGAATATATTCAAGAATTTTTTGATCCACCCGCTCTCCTGGTAAGGTTGCCAGGCTTTGTTTGGCTGCTGAACCGATGCTTCCCTCTTCGTTTGCTTTCTCAAGCAACAATTCAATATGAGAGGCATTTCCAATATTGCCCAGCGTTTCAATCGCAGTGGTGGTGAGTTCTTCATCGCCATACGAAATCACTTTCGCGACCTCAGGGGCTACGCTTTTGTGGCCCCGCACGGCCATGGCGCGCAAAACCATTTTTTGAGCGTCTTTTGGATATTGGTTGAATGCTTGCATGACTTCGATGGATGTTCTCAAGTTTGGCAAAAGGGAAAGATAGGGTCCCGCCGCGGCCTCGCGCAATTTCGGGTTCTCGTTATGAAGCAGAGAAACAACCAATGAAGTGGCCTCATTTGGCCTGCATTGTATGAATCCCCGGTATGCGGCGAGCCGTGTCATGGCAGGATAGTTGCTGCCAACGAAACGCGCGTAAATATCTACCGCATTGTCGTATTGGTCTTGCTCTAAATATTTGTCGGCACAACGAAGCAGGGCGTCCCGCTGCAATGAGCGAAATTCATCCGCCACGTTAGAATAGGTTAACGAATCTACCGCTTGTTTGCCGTCCAGTTCGCCCAGGGCATTGATCGATGCGCGGGCGAGATTGGCGTCGTTGCTGCCCAGCCATTGGCTGATGATTGAAACCGATTGTTCATCTCCGCGCTGCGCCAGAGTGCCGATAAGGCCAATGCGCAAATCGCCCTCAGCCTCTTGCAAAGCCTCGCGCAGCCTTTGGTTGGTTTCATTGACCGGCAATCCCTGCAACGCAAATCGGGCCATATGGGCCAACTCTTTGTCATCCAATAATTCTGTTAAAGCAGGCAGACATTCATTGGAGCCGATGCGGCGAAGCATGCGGCAGGCAAATTGTTTTCCGGCAAGGGTGGATTCTCCATCGGTTAACACATCAATCATCTGCTTTTCCAACTGGGGATATTGCGAAGCTACGGCATTGCGTGTGTTTTCTTTGAAGGTGCTTAACGCCGTGCGGCTTTGGCCGAAGTCATATTGTTTGATGGCATCTAGTGATACCGAATTCAGGCGAAAACGAACTTGGTCTTCGGTGGGAAAGTTATCGGGCACTTCACGCTGGGTCACTTCGCCGGTGGCGGCCCATTCAGCCCCCCGCTGCAAAGTAAAGGCAAAGCCCGCACAGTTCATCGCATGTGGGTTATGGCCCAAAACGGTGTGAAACACACGGCCATCACCATAGCGAATCGTAAACAACGTTGGTTCATGTTTTTGTGTTACGTTTGAACGGCTGGTAGCCAGGATATGCAAATTTTCAGCGGGTCCACGCAGTTTGGCATACAGCTCGTCTTTGGCATGCATCCAACGAAGCGGCAATGACTTTGTAATGGGGTGGTTGGGGTCGCGAATCACCACATGATACTGGCGTTGCGGGCCGTGGGTTCCACCCAGGCCGGGAGAATCATCCAACACCATCTCTCCATCACGCCAGTGAACCATTGGGCCGGATGTCTCATCACGGCCGCCCCAGCCACCGAGGCCGATTATTTCATTGTACGCTTGCCAGTCGGGAAAAGCGTTATTTGCGGCATGAACGACAACCACGCCTCCACCATTCTTCACATAATCAACAAATGCGGATTGGGTAGGTTTGGGCCAGGCATCTCCTGTGTAATTGAGAACCACGACCTCGTATTGGTCGAACTGGGGACGAAAATCGTCCATCGGCTCGCCCGACTCGGGTGAGGTGGCTACATCGACATCGAAGATGCCGGAACCTTCGAGAATCTCCTGCAAGACAGGAGTGGTGGCTTGCCAATCGTGGTTGTTTTGCCCATCCACAATCAATGCCTCTAATGAGTGTGACGGCTGGCTGGCCAATGAAAGGCTGCAGATCACAAGAAGAATGCTGCACGTCAATTTTATAAAGTGTGAGAGTAGTTTCATCATGATGTTCTCCTAATTATTTCTTACAATGTCCACGGTTCGCGATACGAACGCCCTAGCAAAGCAGAGGCTTGGGGATCACCGATCATTTTTTCGGTTTGCGGGTTCCATCGGATTTTGCGTTCCAGCAGCATCGCAATCTCACCCAGGTGGCCGACGCTGATCGAACGGCATGCGGTTTCGACTGGGGTGACAGTGGGCTGGCGGCTCTTTACGCAATCAATGAAATTTTGTTTGTGATCGGAGCTGCGATACAAGCGAATATCATTGGGGCCGATGGCCTCGGGTTTGAGCAGATTTTTGTTGGAAGCATCGATGCCCCCGCGGGTCACCCATATCCAGCCTTCGTCGCCAATCCATTTGGCGCCGCCACGGTTGCTGTTGCTCACATGGATGGTGACGCCGGATTCGTATTTGCAGGTAAAGCCATAGGCATAGGGGGCGGTCCATAACCCATCTTTGGGATATTGGGCTTCCCCTTCCACTTCGATAGGCCCGGTTTCATCGAGTCCAAGGCCCCAATGGGCGATATCAACATGGTGTCCGGCCCAATCGGTGAGTTGGCCGCCGGAGTAATCCAAAATCCAGCGCCAATCCCAATGGCAGCGGTTGCGGCCAAATTCGCAATAAGGTCGCCAGGGCGCCGGGCCCAGCCAAAGGTCCCAATCCAATCCATCGGGAACCGGCTTGATGGGTTTCACCCCAGTGGCACCCCCGGTGGGCAAGCCCACTTCAACAGTGTGGATGCGGCCCACTTTGTGGTTGCGCACCAATTCGCAGGCGTGATGGAAATTTTGTTGAGAACGCTGCCAGCTGCCGGTTTGCCAGATGCGGCCATATCGATGGACCGCATCGCAAATCGCGCGGCTTTCACGGATGGAGCGCGAGAGCGGTTTTTCGCCATACATATCCAAACCGGCTTTGGCGCATTCGATGGCGGGGATGGCGTGCCAATGATCGGGCAAAGCCAGAGAAGCCACATCCAGGCTTTCGGCGCTTAACATTTCGCGGAAGTCGATATACATGCGGCAATCTTTGTTTTCATAGCGCTCATCGACCATGGTTTTGGCGCGCTCGCGATGGCGTAGGTCGACATCGCACACCGCCACCACTTGCAATTCATCGTAATGCAAAAAGCCCCGCATATTGCCGGTGCCTTGCGAGCCCACACCGATGCAGCCCATTTGCAGCCGGTCGTTGGCGGCGGTGCCCCCATTGGCGCCCAGCGCCGACCCCGGAACAAACATGGGCGCGGCCATGGCGGTTCCTGCGGCAAGAGAAGATTTTTTCGAAAAATCACGTCTGGTTTGCCTATTGGTTTTCATGTTTTCGAAAGTCCTTTCCTTACTGTTTGTTTAAATTCTTTCCAAATTTGTATTGTTCATCTATCTCGGTATTCATTTTGACTACTTGATCTTGATAGCGAAGCGCTAGTGGATTGCCTGCGTTCGAGCGCACTGTGGCGCTCTGCAACTGGCCTTCTTTCCATACCAAACCTAACTCAAACCCACCCCGCGCGCGTACTCCTGAAATCTCACCATTGGGTAGGGCATCGGGCAAAGCGGGGAGCAGATGGATCTCACCTGTATGGCTTTGCACCAGCATTTCAGTTATGCCCGAAACCCCACCGAAATTGCCATCAATTTGAAATGGTGGATGGGTATCAAACATATTGGGAAGTGTGCTATCTGTGAGCAAGCCGCGCAGCATTTTGTATGAATGGCTGCCGTCCAAAAGGCGGGCCCAGAAGTTCACTTTCCAGGCTTTGCTCCACCCAGTTCCCCCATCACCGCGATGTTTCAAGGTAACTTTGCAGGCCTCTAT
>CAZEZQ010000097.1:5536-11049 GCA_964516245.1 uncultured bacterium
TCTATCAGATCGGGTGTTTTACCAGGGATGATTTCGTTGCCGGGGTGCAGCGCCCACGAATGAGAGACATGGCGGTGTTTGTTATTCGGGTCGTCTTTGTCTTCCAGCCATTCCTGCAATTGGCCGTAGCGGCCGATTTGATTGGGCGCGATTTGTTTACGCATGTTGATCCAGGTTTCACGCAAGCCAGAATCAACGCTGAGAATTTGGCTGGCCTCGATGCAATTGGCAAAGAGATTGCGGATAATTTGATGATCCATTGACGGGCCGGCCACCAAACCTCCAATTTCAGGTGAATTGGATGGGGTGCTGATAAGCCAGCCGGTTTTTGGGTCTTCGATTAGAAAATCAACAAAAAACAAAGCGGCTTGTTTCATGATGGGATAAGCGCGGTCACGCAAGAACTCGGTGTCTTGCGAATATTCATAGCGCCACCAAAGGTGCTGGCACAACCAGGCGCCCCCGGTCATCCAGATGCCGTGATTGCTGGCATTGATGGGCGCGGCGCCACGCCAGATGTCGGTGTTGTGATGCAGCACCCAGCCGCGGCAATCGTAATGTTCTTCTGCCACCTTGGACCCAGTGACACTCAAATCTTCCAGCATGGCGAAGAGCGGTTCATGGCATTCAGACAGATTGCACATTTCTGCCGGCCAATAGTTCATTTCTGTATTGATATTCACGGTCCATTTGCTTTCCCAGGGCGGATTCAGCTCCTGGTTCCATATTCCCTGCAAATTGGCGGGCTGGCTGCCGGGGCGTGAACTGGAGATGAGCAGATAACGCCCGTATTGGTAATACAATTCAATCAGTTGGGGATCCTCTTGCTCGCCAAATCGTTCGATTCGTTGATCGGTGGGCTGAGACATGGCCTTGCTTTGGCCCAAATCGAGTGTAAGCCGCTCGAACAGGTTTTGGTAATCTGCAATATGGCGCTGCTTCAGTTCATGATAAGATTTTGAAGCTACATCTTGCATAGTGTTTTTGCACAATTCAGTGGGATCACCACCGATATCGCGATAGTTTTCATAACTAGTTGCAGCCGCCAGTTTGAGAACGATATCAGATGCCCGCGTGATTGAGATGCCTTTTTCTGATGGCTGCAACGAACCATCGGTGATTTCAATTTTCAATCGCGATTCGAATTTCAAAACGCTGGGTTTGTTTTGGTTGGTTCTTTCTTTGTAATAATCTTGCAATTGTCCTGAGAGAATCATGGTCCCACTGTTGCCTTGAATTTCTGTTTCAATCGTGACATTGGAATGAGGGCTGCTTTTTTCGATCATACAATCAATTGCGTTGTCTTGATCGGCAGACAAACGCATCACAATGGCTTGATCGGGATAGGATGAAAATACTTCACGCTGGTATGTCACTCCACCGGTTTGATACTGCATGCTGGAAACAGCATTGTTCAAATCCAATTCACGCTTATATTGTTTATGGTTTTGGTGATCGGGAAAGGTTATACGAATATCGCCGAAAGGTTGATAGGCTTCTTGCCGCAGGGGGACACTCATCATATCGTTGGCGACACGTTCGGCTTCGTCTTGTTTGCCTTCGAATAATAATTTTCTGACCTTGGGGAGTGTTTCCAAGGCTTTGGGATTGATGTAATCACGGGGCACGCCCGTCCACAAAGTGTCTTCATTAAATTGAATGCGTTCTTCTTGAACACCACCAAAGACCATTGCTCCCAAGCGCCCATTGCCAACCGGCAGGGCCTCAACCCATTCCTCAGCCGGTTCATCATACCAAAGCCGAAGATCATCATCATTGGCAAATACAGGATTTATAAAAGTGAATAGCGAAGAAAACAAGAGCAAATAACTCAAACAAGAGGTATGGTACATTGAAAGGGGTCTCCATCCGTTGAAATATTCAAACACGCAAATCTTACTATATAAGATAATGGGCAGGTGTTGAATTGTTGAGAGGGGATTTGACATTTTGGAAGAACTCTAAAGGGGTGGGCCCGGGTCTTTCTTCCATTGGGTGCGAAAACTCCGGGTTTTGGTTCCTTTTGTCATTTGGAATACCGATTCATGCACGACCCGTTGTAATACGATGTCGATAAGCATGGTTTGATTGGGTTGCAAATGCTGTAATAAATCTTTGGTGGTAATGCCAGTTTGGTCTTCGTCTTTCCCGATTTTCAATTCACAGGGAAGAAAATATACAACATCATCACCTGAGGGCCGGGGGACAATTTTAAGCCCCAGATAGTTCGCTCCCTCACTGGCGTTGCGTACTACCTTCCCTTTCACGGTTTGACTCTCACAACCCGCCATAATGTCATAATTGATATAGTACGTTAATGTATTGGGATTGAGTTTGTTTTTTTGCCGGTCCGCAAAAAACCCTTTCGGTAATTTGTCTGGACTAAAATTTTTCCCGGCCGTGAGTAAAAGATCGAAATCTTCGATGGGGTATCCCTTGCTGTCGCGCAAGCGAAAGATGAGCATTGAGTAGCGGCTGTGGCAATTTTCTACCTCTTGTTCTTGAACTTGCCGGGTTAATTGTTCGTACCCATCCCGAAGCTCTTTATAGTCTTTGGAGGTTTGCACTTTCAAACATTCCAAAATTCGTTTTACCACAAAAGCCCCTTGCACAGCATTTTTCTGCGCGGCAACGCTTCGCATAATCCCAATTTTTGTACCTGTATGCGACGCATTGGGAACCACACAAAAAGCCGTTTGAGGCGAGGGGACCGGCCCTTCTTTGACATGCAAATTTTTGGCTTCGTATTTCTTTTTGCTATTGGGAGCCAGTGTAGGTTTTTCTTGTTCCAACCGAACGTAAACACTGTTCAAATTGGCGGAGGCCACCCGCACCACCCCATCTGAACCGGCTTCGCCTGTGTACGAATTGACATGATCGTAAAATTTGGAATCAATGGTCTGGCCCGTAAGAACAAATGGAAAAATGGTTTTGCTTTTGGCGCCGATCACTTGGTTGGGGTTGGATTGGATCCATGCGGTGTTGAGTTCCCAGGCCTCATGGCTCCCCAATTCCAGCCAGTTGAGCACGCCGGTTCCCGGTTCGATGCCCTCAAACAAAGCCTTCATGCGGCCCAGAGTCCCTTTGCCCAATTGAGCCAAAGCCGAACCGAAATTGGCCGGGGCCAGCATAATCAAATGGCTTAGAGGGCACTGCCCGCTTTGTGGATTGTTCAGATAGAACCGATTCCACCAATCGCGCACAACAGGCGCGCCGGTTGAATGAGTGATGCAGGCAAATCTACCATACTGCTTGATCAAATCTCTCAATTCTCTCTCAACGGCAGCTTGAAAGCCCTGCGAAATATCATCCAAACGTACAACATCACGAAAACTGACATACTCTCCCAAAAAGATTTCTTTTACGATGATGTTGAACATTTCATCTTTGCCCTGCGCTTGCAAGCGCTTGGGGAGATTACCGTAGGTTTTTGTGTCGTACACACTCCAACCATGAACAAAAACCACCACTTTGTTGATCGGTTCAGCCATTTTCCCACTCCTTGAATTAGGGGTACTAAATCCAATACGCAATCTTACAACGATTTAACAAACATTGCATTAAAAAAAGCGGGTTACATGTAAATAATATGAATGTTGGGTCCATAAAAGACGAACCGGCAAAAGGTCCATTCCAAAAATCGACAATAAAATATAGCAGCATAGGTATCTAACCCATGCTGTATGTTGTTGCAGGCGGGGACGCCCACCAAGGCGCGTCTATGACCTGCGCTCCAAAAAAGACTTTTTGCCGGGACGCCTATTCTAAATTCACGATTTTTGTAATGTGATATAGATCCATACATACTCGAGTAGGAGAATATCATGTTATTGGAATGGAGAATTGCTCAATTCTTACTTGTAATGCTTCTTGCTCTATCATTCATTTCTCTCTCCTTCTCTCAATCGGAAGACATAAATGAGAAGGAGCGGGCGTATCAAATCGCCCTGAAGGATGAGCGGGTGCAAGACCTATTGATGAATTTTCCCAACCTTCGATTGGAAGGGCATTATTCAGACGAATACAGCATTTGGATATTTGAATTTTTGTATGGTGATTGGGGAGAAGCCGGTTTGGTGACGGTTTCGTTGGATAAAGGTGAGGTGCTTGAATTTGATTTTCACATTGAGAAGCTCAAAGAATGGCAAAGTGGAAAACGGGAATCCATACAAGAAGAAATGGGTCATGAGGGATGGAACGAATTTCTCTTTCGATTGCTCCCCCAATTTGAAGGAGCCACGCTGGCCTGGTTTTCGTTGCTTATGGTTTTGCTTGTGATGGGAAACTTTCAACAACCTTTTTCC
Source organism: uncultured bacterium (assembly GCA_964516245.1). Lineage (GTDB taxonomy): Bacteria > Hinthialibacterota > Hinthialibacteria > Hinthialibacterales > Hinthialibacteraceae > CAZEZQ01. Next base: position 9,841 of record CAZEZQ010000097.1, read on the forward strand.
ATACAAAACCTGGATATCATTCTTTTGTATTCACTATGCCCATTTTTGTTATGGCATTGGTCAAATCCAAAAGCGGCATATACCGGCTTATTTGTAATTACTTTTTTCCTGTTTCTCCGCTGCATATATCAATGTTGGAAGATAAAACGGCCCCCCATTCGTCTTACTATCGAATCACGGCGTGTTCTTGTATTTTTGATCTTGGTATCTGTGTTGCTGCACATTCAAACCGTTTATCAGAAGGGGATTGGAGATGCGGGATTGTGGTCTGCTATTGGGGCAGAGTACATCAAACATACAGGGCAGCTTCCTTATGGGACCGAGTTTGGGGCCAATTGTATTTATGGACCTCTTATGTATGTGTCATTCATTCCGGCCAGTTATCTGTTTACACCTGAACTTTCCATAGAAAACGGGATGGTGGACTTCGGCTCCTATGAGGGATTTGAAATGCGAGGTGTGCAAAGCAGTGTTTTGTTCTTTGACCTGCTTACTTTCATCGCCGTATATCTACTCGCCAAACGGTGGTGTGATGTAAAAACCGCACTGGCACTGGTGGTGATCTATGCCTACAGCCCATACATGTTGGGTATCATCGGAGAAATCGGAATTGAACGAGCCAGCCATGTGGTTGGTACCCCGTTTATTCTATTTGCGATTCTATTGATACGTGTTCCTATTCTTTCGGGATTGCTGCTCGGTTGGGCTTGTGGAATGGTATATTATCCCGTTTTTCTTTTCCCACTTTATTTGGGTTCTGTTTGGAAAAATCAGGGGGTATCTAAAGCCGTTTTGTTTTTGGTTTCTTTTGCCATTATAGGTTTGATTTGTCTTATGGTGATACAATTGATGACAGTGCCCAGCGGAGAAGATTCTCCCCTCATGGCTTTTCTGGAAGATAGCATTCTTCAACAGCAATTCAAAGAAGGTTATGGCGATAGTGAACTCAGCTTTTGGGGGCAGTATCCAACAATAGCGAAATGGGGCAAGCCGCTTGTTGGACTGTTGTATATACTGTTTTGTGGGGGGCTGCTATTCTTCCCCAAAAGTATCCAGCAAGAACGATTGGCTGCATTGACAGCGGTGGTGCTTATCGGCACACAACTTGTATTGTCGTTTGGTGGTGGTACGTATATTGGATTTTATCTTGCACCCTTGATATTGGTTTTGTTTTGTCCGTTTCAAAATGATTCAGAAATGCTTGAATGA
>CAZEZQ010000098.1:0-11036 GCA_964516245.1 uncultured bacterium
CGGTGTAATAACATTTTTCTGGTGGCCCAAACATGGCAGGCGGGATATAGCGCAAAAAGGAATTCACTGAATCTGAAATTTCGAATGTCTCTAAATCGCCTTGCAGAAAAACAAGATCGAGTTTGTTCAGGAGTGATTGATGCAATTGATTGCGGTCTTTTGGATCAATGCGGATATAGGTCCCTTTTTCTTGGGAGATGGTTTTATTGTGCGTCAGATCTTCAGCACATTTCAAAGCCTTGGGCAATGCTCCGGTCAACAAGAGCCGCCCCCCATCTTGAACATACGTATCCAATATCCCGCATTCGTTTTGATTTAACTTTTCAGCTGACGGTACCACAAGCATGGGAAATTTAGAAAGTGATTTCTTGTTTAGGGATGTTAAATGAAAGGAGTAATGCGATTCGGTAAGAATATTCAACAATCCCCAATATTCATCGCTATGGCGGGCTGTATCGATAAGAAGCCCAATATCAGCGATTTCTTTTGCATCGGTTAAGAGAGTTTCATGGGCCGCATGAAAACGAAAAATATCGCGTACCTGATCCAGTCCTAACCGGTCTTCCTGCGTGTGTAGAGGTCCGATGCAATAAAAGTCCAGCCAGGTTCCATTGAACATATGCTGTAAGAGCCGGCGCTGATTCAAATAAGGTGATACGGAAGAATGCCTGTGGGGGTAGTGAATAAAATGTACGGCAGCATTGGCCAGCATGCGGTCTGGATGCGCGGTTAAATAATGCTGCGCTTTTTCACGATCCCAATAAATGTTCCGGCCCAAGGGACGGTTGGATTCGCTGCGTGTAATATCAATCCCGGCAATTGTGTAAGTGCAGATCGCCAATCCAGGCCGCTTTTCTTTGACAAATTCACGTATGCGCAAAAACTGGTCATCGATGGTTTCGCGGCAAAACGCTTGATATTTTTTGTAGACGGGATTATTACCATCAGCCGTTTTGGGCAGTTCTTCACCATACATTTTTTGAAAGCGTGTTCGGCAATTCTCACATTGGCATATGCCGTGATAGTTCCCGCTATAATCGCTTCGCGGATAGCCGATCATATTGAAGAATATCCCATCGAGGGGATAGCGCTCAATCGCTTCGCCCAATATTTTGAAAAGCCGGTCTTGTTGGTAGCCGCCATTCAAGCAAGTATGCGCCTGCCCATTGTATGTAACTGTTTCGCCTTTTTCACTGATGTATAACCACTCTGGATGATCTTTTGCAATTTCTTCATTTACTTTACTGAAATCGAATCGTCCAATCACACGAATATCTTCTTCGTGTAACCGTTCAACCACCTGGCCGGTCAAATCCCCCTCCATGAACGGATTCACATATTGAAAGGGCAATTTGGATGGATAATTAGCGACAATTCCTCCAACATTGAACAAGACCACATTGGCTTGGTAATCTTTCAGTGTATGGATGTAATCATCCAAATCCATCCGGGCGTCGATTTCACGCAGGTTGGTTTGGATCATTCGCTGGGGTGTCATCCACCAGGGTTCTGTTTCTTGATTTTGAACAAAATTTGGAAAGCAAAAGAGATACCCGAATAGTAATACAACTGTTGAAACCGATTGAAAAAGTCTCATAGCTGAATTCTCCCTTCATTTTCTGTACGATATTCAATCCAACGTAACAGGTCAGTTACTTGAAGTAATTCCCCTCCCAAGATTGGGAGGGGTTAGGGGAAGGTTGAATGAATACGCTAAGCAAATCTATTAACCCCCCTAGCCTCCCCGCCACGGCGCGCAGGCCCCATTTCATTGGGGGAGGAATGAAAAGATCATTCAAATATTTTTGATTCACTTCATCTGACTGACCACTTGCAATCCAACAACAAACGAATCTGGGTTATAAATACCACAGGAAGCTTCCCTTTGCAATTGAAATTATGAGATAATGCAGGGGGATGTGATCCCCATGTCATTAACTTAAGATCAAATTGGATATTGAATTGGGAGGGCGAATTCGCCGCGGCGAATGAGCCGCTTGATCGAGTATCCGGCTCGGCGGGAGCCTCGCCCTCCCGCTTACGTGAATAACATTGGATGTGCACCCTATGAGCATTTGTATGCTTCTGAGACTATTTCAACAGAGGATGATTATGGTACGAAAAGCGGCAGTTTATTGCATTCTACTCTTGTGTTTGTGTCAGTGGTGTTTCTGGGCGGAAGCGGATGATACGGTCAAAATGTGGGAAGAGCCGTTGGTATTGCCCACCTATCTGAAAAAGGCTGATGAGGTCAATCCCATGTTCCGCCGTCCCTTGTCGTATCAAGGGGCAAGCCGGGTGATCTATCCATACCCATTGCAAGACAATCTAACCAACAATTTGAAAGACCAAACCTACAAAGCCCTTTATCTTGAAAATCAATACATAAAATTGTGTATCTTACCCGAACTCGGCGGCCGTTTGTTCTATGCCACAGACAAAACCAACGGGTATGAGATCTTTTACCGGCAGCATGTCATCAAACCCTCCCATATCGGCATGCTGGGGGCATGGATTTCTGGTGGGATCGAATGGTGTGTGTTTCACCATCATCGCGCCTCTACTTACCTGCCGGTCAACTATCGTTTGGTAGAAAATCGAGATGGGAGCAAAACCATTTGGGTGGGTGAAATTGAACCAAGGCATCGCATGAAATGGTCTATCGGAATCACTTTGTATCCCGGGCAATCGGCAATTGAAACTAAGGTGCGCATGTATAACCGCACCGAGATTGCCAACTCCATCTTATATTGGGCCAATGTGGCGACTCATGTGAATGATGACTATCAAATTTTCTTCCCACCCAGTACAGAATTTGGCGTGTTTCACGCCAAGAATGAATTTGTGCACTGGCCGATTGCCCAGGACCGGTACCGCGGAGTTGATTATGACGGTATCGATTTAAGTTGGTGGAAAAATCATCCCAATCCCTTATCCATCTTCGCGCACGATAACGACGAAGGTTTTTTGGCGGGGTACGACCATGGCCAAGAGGCGGGTGTTGTGCATGTGGGCAATCATCACATCGTCACCGGCGCCAAACTGTGGGAATGGGGACCGGGCGATGAAGGCAGCATGTGGGACACCAAAGTTCTGACCGATTCAGACGGTCCCTATGCCGAACTGATGGTGGGAGCCTATTCAGACAATCAACCTGATTACAGCTGGATCAAACCTTATGAAATGAAAGAAGCGGTTCAACGGTGGTATCCCTTACGCGGGATGGGGGGCGTGAAATCAGCCAATCAATTCGCCGCAATCAATTTGGAAGTGAATGAAGAGAATACAATTCATCTCGCTTTTAACACCACAAGAGAATTTCAAAACGCGCAGGTAGTGCTTACTTCCGGTGAAAATATTTTGGTAAATGAAACAAGTGATATTGGTCCGGCCAATCCGTATTCAATCCAAACCACCATCTCTGATGATATCCAACCTAATTCATTGAAAGGTGCTTTATATACGGCAACAGGTGAATGTTTAGTCGAGTATCAGCCGGTTCAACTGGATGAATCGAGAAAACTGCCTGAAACAGTCACACCACCTGCGAATCCAAAGGAAATTGAAACGGTGGAAGAACTTTACCTCACTGGGCTGCGCATCAAACAATTTCACAATGCGCGCTTGAATCCCAATGATTATTTCAATGAAGCGCTCAATCGCGACCCCAAGCACTCTAAAACCAATGTTCAGTTGGGGCTCGATTATGCCCAGCGGGGGATGTATGACGAGGCGGTACAACATTTTCAAACCGCGGTTGATCGTATTTCCAAAAACTACACCCGCCCACGCGATTGCGAAGCCTATTATCAACTGGCCCTGGCGCAGAAAAAACAAGGCAAGCTGGATGCCGCTTATGACAATTTCTATCGCGCAGTATGGGATTACGAATTTCGTTCCACCGCTTATTACAAACTGGCAGAAATTGATTGCTTGCGTGGTGATTATGAAACAGCGTTGCAGCACATCAACGAATGTTTGGCGCTAAATACGCAAAACATCAAAGCGTTAGGCATCAAAAGCGCTATTCTACGAGCTTTGAACCGTACAGATGAAGCCTTGCGCCCAATCAATCAAGCACTAAAAATTGATCCGCTGAATTTTCTTTCCCGCAATGAAAAAGTTTTACTCTTGCAATTTTCTGGCAAAGAAAGACGAGCACACCGGGAAAGAGAATCATTCACGAAATTGCTCAAAGAAGATCCAGAATCCTATTTGGAGTTCGCTGTGGATTATATGGATGCCGGGTTTCGGCAAGAGGCCATTGATGTGTTGAATCGCGCTGTCGAAAGAGATATTGATGGTTTAAGCAATTATCCAACGGTGCATTATTATCTGGCTGAATTGCAAAACAAAATGGGCCATCCACATGAGGCTGAGCAGCATTTGCAATCCGCTCAAAAAAGCCCGACCGATTACTGTTTCCCTTTCCGGCTTGAAACCATTGATGTTTTGCAATCCGCCATCGACAGCGAGCCCAACCACAGCCGGGCATATTATTATTTGGGCAATTTGCTGTATGACCAGCAACCGCAAAAAGCCATTGAGTGTTGGGAAAAAGCCGTTGAACTTGAACCCACCCTCGCCATTGCTCACCGAAATCTTGGCTGGGGCTATTACTACGCTCAAGACGATCTCGGCAAAGCCATTGCGAGTTATGAACGGGCGATACAACACAATCCCCAAGATCCGCAATATTATTACGAGTTAGACCGTTTGCATGAACGCAATGGCACTCCAATCGCTGAACGTTTGCAGGTTTTGGAAGAAAATCATGAATATGTGAAAACCAAAGAATCATCACTCACCCGGGAAATTATCGTGTTGGTTCAGGCAAGCAAATACGACAAGGCCATCGATTATCTCAATAACAATTTCTTCCACATCCAAGAAGGCAATCGCCGCTTGCACGATACCCATGTCGATGCCCATTTGCTGCGTGGATTGCAGCACTACCACAATGGCGACTATCAAAACGCCTTGGATGATTTCAAAATCGCCGATACCTACCCCGAAAACCACCAGGTTGGGCGAACTGAAGATTATGAACGAAATCCACAGATTTACTACTTCACCGGTCTCACCTTAATGGCTCTTGATAAATCTGATAAAGCCAAAAATTATTTCCGGCAAGCAGTTGAAAAAAAAATCTCAGGCCGAGATGAACAGTTGTACCGCTATTATCAGGGCTGCGCTCATCGAGAACTGGCAAACATTCAAAAAGCCGAAGATGTATTTCAGCGACTTGTTCAATCAGGAGAAAAAGCCCTGAAATCGGCAAATGAAACCGACTTCTTTGCCAAATTTGGTGAGGGAGAAGCACAAGATGTACGCCAATCCAACGCTCATTACATGATCGGTTTGGGCTATTTGGGGCAGGGTAATACAGAAAAAGCGCGCGAAGAATTTCGACAGGCTGTCGAATTGGATGTTAACAATACCTGGGCGCAATACCATTTGAGCCAGATGTAATCGTTACAGTATTTTGTTTATATAGAAACAGATATATTGAAAGTTTTGGAGGAAAGAAAATGTCAAAAACACACCGCAGACAATTCATACAATCATCCGCAATTACAATTTCCGGTTTTGCCATTATGAGTTCTCAAACCGCGTTAACAGCATCCACCAATTCACAAATGGCCGTTGGATTGATTGGCTGCGGGGGGCGCGGCAACAATGACGCGGGCAATTTCCAGCGTTATACCAACAGCCGCATTGTAGCCCTGGCTGATCCCTACGAAGACCGTTTGGCATCGACCAAAAAGCGCTTTGCAGACGATTCGCCTGATACCTATCAGGGATTCGATGCTTACCAAAAGGTTCTCGATTCTGATGTCGATACGGTCATCATCACCAGCCCACCTTATTTTCATCCCCAACATTTCTCTGCCGCCGTGCAAGCGGGCAAACATATTTATTTGGAAAAGCCGGTGGCGGTCGATACGGTCGGTTGCCACAAAATACTCGAAGCCGGCAAACAGGGCGCTGGCAAAAAGACCATGATGGTGGGCTTTCAGGGCCGCTACAATCCCCATTTGCGCGGTAGTGTCGAACAAGTGCACAAAGGAGCCATCGGTGAAATCGTTTGCGGCCAGGCCCATTACCATTCCGGCTGGCTTGCTCCACGCCATAAACCCGGTATGAGCGAGCAGGAAAAAAAGATACGCAACTGGGTGTTCCACATCGATCTTTCCGGCGATATTTTGGTGGAACAAAACATTCACGTTTTGGACATGTGCAATTGGGTCATGCAAAGCACACCCGAAAAAGCCTATGGAACCGGTGGACGCAAGATTCGTACTCTCGTAGGCGATACTTGGGATCATTACGCGGTGACCTTTTGGTATCCGGGCGAGGTGGAATTGGCGTTTAACTCCACGCAGTTTCTGAAACTGGGTTGGGGAGACGCTGGAGAACGATTCAACGGTTCCAAAGGCGCATTTGACGCGCTTTGCGGCCACGGCCACATTCGGGGTGAAAACGAATGGCATTATGAAGGCGAAGATCGAAATGATGAAGAACTCAAAGTGAAAGCGTTTTGCGGCAGCGTAGTCAGTGGTGAGTATATCAACGAAGTGCCTCAAGGGGTCTCATCCACATTGACGGCGATTCTGGGCCGAACCGCTTCCTACAAAGGGACGGAATATACCTGGAAACAAATGATTGCCGACAACGAAGAATACGACGCCCATTTGAATTTGTAATATAGAGTGTCATTTCAATATTCAGTGAAGCTGTGAGGAGGCGAGGCTCCTGCCGAGCCGCAAGCATTCAACTTTGTTTCATGACACAATTTCAAAATATACAAAAATGGGTTGCGCGATTCTATAGAATTGAATTCGCGCAACCCATCATTTCACGATTCATCCCAAAATATGACATGCACCGGCCCCTCTAAACCTGATGGATAGGTCTCATCCGTAAGCTCATTCGCTCTGGTATTCACAACTTTGACATTCAGTTGGTTCTCTCCACTGCGAATGGCCTCTGTTGCATCAAATGAAAATGGCGGCCAGAGCCGGGTACCGCAATCCACTCCATTGATGGATACACTGGCCCAGTTGTGAACACCATCTAACTCCAATGTCACTTTTTCAGCTTTATTGAGAATATCGGAGGGGATGTCAACGGTTTTCTTGTAATATCCTGCGCCAGAGTATTCTTCCCATTGCGAAAATGTATCCCACCGTTTCAAATCTTTTTCAACCGATTCTTCTCCAATTTGCAATGTCCAAGCATCATTCGTGATTTCCATTTTTGTTGCTGGTTGCAATTGCTTGTCTTCTTTTGTTAGTTTGCTCTCTTCAGAGGTGAACACATAAATACGGGAAGAGCGGGGCGGCAATTCACATGAAACAGCCACCGACTCATCATTGATCACGGCATTTGGAGCGAGTGCCATCGCTCCGGTTTCAGCATCCCAAATTTCTGGTGGAGTTGATTGTTGAAATGTAATATTGGTCTTGATGGTTGAATCTCCTTCGTTGGTGATCAAATAAAAATCAACTCCATCTTTGATGCGATGCGCATAACGTAGATAGGGGGCTTTGGGAGAACAAACAATGTCAGATGAGATGGCCTTTTGAATTGTGTGAAGCAGTTCGTTTGAAGATGAAATTTCGTGATAATTGGAATGTTTTACCAATTGGTTTTTTAATTGGTTCACTTTAGATTGATCGACAGGCCGCAAGGGATGTGGCTGCAATGGTGATTGATAGGCAACCAATGTGACACCTTGATTCATCCATTTCAGCCAATAGCGATAATCTTCCGGCGAAGCATATTCCACATGGTCCAAAATCAGCACAGAATAATTTCCATCACCGATAGCAATCTCAGAGTTTTTAATTTGTACTTGATCTGCCAGAGATGATTCTAAATAGGCAAAATCAATTTGATTTTGATAAAGAGGTTTGGCGGTTTGCCAGGGGGCGTGATTGTTGGCCCATACCGCTATATCAGATACAGGTTGGCCACCTGTTACCAACCAAGACATCCGATTGGTGTAGTCACTGAATTGTTGGTATTGCTCCCACCAAAGATTGTGCCACGACAAATCCGGCGGACGTTCATAGATGCGCTTTCCCCGAACGGAGTAGTAAAACGCATGGGGAAACAAGCGGTTGGTGCCACGCACAAACAACCAATCCGCCAGCCATTTCATTTCGCCAGGAGTCAAACGCCACCCGAATGCGCCATAGCATTCGTTAATCACAATGGGCCGTTGCAAGTGGATGGCCATACTGCTGGCCGATTTGCCGGTAGTGCTTTGTTCCCCTTCCAAACTGGTTTCGCCCGGCAAGACCCAGCGCCAGACCACATCTTGTCCCGGTTGTTGAAAATAGCGCTGGGGACGCATCTCACCTCCCCCTTCTGGGTGTCCGGTCAATACAATGTCATGTTCCGCGCACCATTCTGATAGCAAACGGTAGTAATTTTCATTTAATGCTGTCGCGACCGCGTGCTCAAAATCTTCACGCACCGCCTCATGCAACTCGCCTTTGGCTTCCACCCACAAGAAGGGGAGGTAGGGGGTGAAGTCATATCCCAATATTTCACGCAACTGGCTAGAAAATCCATAAGTCCATTCTTTCAATCCACGTTTGCTGCGGCGGCCTAATATGCTGGGTTCATCCGTAAAAATCCCACGGACCGTTTCACCGAAATGTTCTTGAAGCGCATCATAATATTTTCTGTGTGTGAGTTGTATAAATCGCTGGGTGGCTTTTGGGTTTAATAAATCAGCGGAGGCAGGGGCACCGGGACGATTGTCTTCTTGATCCCAATGCACTCCACGGATGACACCTTCGCTGGGTGTTTGGATAAAAACAAATAGTGTCCAATCCCCGTCAGTAATCTCCGCTTGGATAGGATTTTCATTTTTCAGGACTTTAGCAGAATCAGGCAAATATTGGCCATCCTGCTCAGAGTTCTTAAGTAAGACGGCAGCAACGAAAGTTTCCCGATTATTCAATAGGATTTGCTTCTCAATATTGGTTGGACCTTCAAAATGATATCGCTCTATGCGCAATCCTTGCGAGGCGAGTTCAGGATGGCCTTTCACCACCTTACCATTTGCAGAGCCTGAGGGGTACATCCCTTCATCATACAAATACACCATCATGCCGCGGCGCTGGGCTTCTTCCACAGCAAAGCGAGCTAACTCCAACCAGCGCTCAGTCATATATCCGATTTCAGGCGACAAGCCCATACGGGCGTGGATGCAAAAGCCATGTACCCCTTTGCTTTGCATTTGATCGATTTGCTCGCGGATGCCATCTTCGCTCAGAGAATCGTTCCAAAACCAAAAAGGGACTTGGGTTGATTCATGGGAGGGATTTTGGAATGAATTCCTTAGTTGATCGATTGATTCCGCGTGGCAAAGAACCGGAAGTGTGAAAGCGATCAGTGTTAAACAAGTCAGTTGAATAAAATATTGTTTCATGGTTTATTCCCTCAATGATTGCTTCAGTTTGATGGAAAATTATTGATAAAATAAAATCCTGATTGCTTCGATATCCTTGCATATCTTTTTGAAACATGATAGGACTGCTAGACAGAAGTTCATGAGGAGAGATGTAGATGTTTTATAAAAAATTCAATAACAAAATAATGATGTTCATCGCACTGCTAGCCTTGGTGATTGGGGCATTCGCAAATGTGGGAAATGCAAATTCGCCTTCGATTGCTGAAAAAGTGTTTATCGACCAGGTTTGGGCGGGTCATCCGGTTGGGTTTGATCTATTAACCCAGGAACAGCGTCAATATGTGGCTTATTATAACAAAGACCGGCAAATGATATTGGCCTCACGCCAGCTGAATGAAAAAAACTGGAACAAACAAATATTGCCTTCAAAGGTGGGTTGGGATTCGCACAATTATGTGACCATTGCGTTGGATCAACAAGGATACATTCATCTCAGCGGCAATATGCATGTTGATCCATTAATCTATTTTCGCAGTGAACAGCCTTATGATATTACAAACATGCAGCCGGTCCATCGAATGACGGGTGAAGCCGAAACGCGTGTCACTTATCCCCGGTTTATGAAAGACAATGAGGGCCGATTGCTCTTCATGTATCGCGCCGGATCTAGCGGCAACGGGCGGCGGTTGATCAACCGCTACGATGAAGAGACGCAATCATGGGAACGGTTGATTGATGAGCCATTGTTGAACGGCCAAGAGCAGGATATGAACGCGTATCCTGCCGGGATCAAAAAGGGGCCGGATGGATGGTTTCATCTGGTGTGGATGTGGCGTGATACTCCCGATTGCCAAACCAATCACGACATTTCGTATGCGCGCAGCAAAGATTTAAAACAGTGGCAAACGGCAGCGGGAGAAGCGGTTACGCTGCCAATCACTCCAGAAAATAAAAAGGTCGTTGTCGATCCTGTCCCATCACGGGAAGGATTAATCAATATGGGATTCGGGTTGGGATTTGATCCTTCCGGGCGTGTTGTCATTCATTATCACAAATACGACGAAGATGGCAATAGCCAGATTTATTTGGCACGGTGGGAAAATGGTTCCTGGAAAATCTATCAGCCCAGTTCTTGGGATCATCGCTGGGAATTCGGTGGCGGCGGCTCAGTGCCATGCAAGGTGCGTGGGCAGCCGGTGCAGGTATTGCCGGATGGCCGATTGGTGCAATCCTGGTCGCATGAAAAATACGGCAGCGGGACCTGGCTGCTGGATCCAGAAGCATTGCAGCCGGTTGATACAATCCAATTGCCGCCCAAAATCCCAAGGCAATTGCGAAATCCCAATTCAGATTTTGAAGGGATTCAGGTTCAATGGAGGGGCGGCAGCGGCAAGAGTCCACAGCCGAATATGAAATATTATCTTCGTTGGGAAACACTGCCACAAAACCGTGACCGCTCACGCGAGGGGCCGATTCCCGAACCAAGTGATTTAACATTGTATAAATTTGAGTATAGCAACTAGTAGTAGGTCAAGCATGGAATGATGGGTGAAAACTTCTTAATACATTAGCATTCGTGTTTGCAGAAAACCGGCTCGGCGGGAGC
>CAZEZQ010000099.1:0-6451 GCA_964516245.1 uncultured bacterium
GCCATGTTACCAAAGAGGGCCAAATTGCCGGGCCAAGAATGATGGAACACCTTGTTGACGTCGTCTTGTATTGCGAAGGCGACCGGCATCAATTGTACCGGCTGCTTCGCGGCACTAAAAACCGGTTCGGCTCGACCCATGAGGTAGGGATCTTCGAAATGACCGAAATGGGAATGCAGGAAGTCGCCAACCCGGCATTGGCCTTTGCCGGATCGGGAGGCAAACGGCCGGCGGGCTCTGTGGTCACCGTCTCGATGGAAGGCAATCGGCCCATTCTAATCGAAGTCCAGGCTCTGGCGGCTCCGTTTCACGGACACGGTTTTCCCAGAAGAACCGTATCTGGAGTGGATTCAAACCGTTTGGCTATGATTCTGGCCGTTTTAGAAAAACGCTTGGGGCTGCCGCTGGGAGCGAGAGACATTTTTGTGAATGTCACCGGGGGAATCACTTTGGCCGAACCGGCAGGTGATTTGGGAATCGCCCTTGCGATTTTATCGAGTTTTTATGACAATCCACTTCCAGCGCAATATATTGTATTTGGGGAGATTGGCCTATCGGGTGAAATTCGTTCCGTGCCCGGCGCCGAACAACGTATTCGTGAAGCCCGGCAATTGAGGTACAATCAAGGTATGATCCCCGATGGGAATGCGAAAGACTTAGCGCGCCAAGCATTCCCTTTACAAGGATACGAACACGTACAAAGCGTGGAAGAATGCAAAAAGACGTTATTTGAAACCTGATGAAACCAGAACCGAGAAATCCTAAAGACCCACCATTTTTGAATGTAGTCCGATTGATTTTCATCATTGTGGCTACATTTATTACGTATGAATGGGCACGTGTCATCAATCCCTATATTCTTGAAGAAGATTTGATCATTTATGTATTTTGCGGTTTGTTGGCTTCGGTGATTCTCGTGTTTATTGAAAGCCAAATCCGTTATGCGTTTCCGCAGGAACTCATGATCGGCATATTTGGTTTATTATGCGGATTGAGTGTCTCCGCCTTGATCCAAATTGGTATTCCTGGAGGCATGGGCCAAACCACCAGCGATTTAATTCGCTTGCTGCTTCACATGTTTTTGGGCTATTTCGGGGTCACCATCGCTTTGCGTTACGCCCACCGGTTTGATTTCACCGCGACGAAGCTTTTTACCCGTAGTGAAGACCGGTTGTATGGAGCCAAATTTCTCGATACCAGCGTATTGATCGATGGGCGGATCATTGAAATTGTGGAAGCCGGTTTTATGGATGGCTTGCTTATTATCCCCAATTTTGTGGTCAATGAACTGCAGATCTTATCTGATTCAGAAGATCATTTGAAACGCTCGAAAGGCCGCCGGGGGTTGGACATCTCCAAACGGCTGCAAAATACCTCCAAAGCCAATGTGGAAAATATCGATGAAGATTTTCCCAACTTGTATGGCGTAGACAAAAAATTGCTGGCCTTGGCGAAAAAATATGAAGGCACACTGGTTACTATGGATTACAATCTTCATAAGGTGGCCGATATTGAAGAAGTGAGTGTGATGAATATCAATCAATTGGCGCAGTCACTCAAAACCGTCGTGCTCCCCGGTGAAGAATTGAATGTGCAGATCATTCGTGAAGGCAAAGAACCAAACCAGGGAGTTTCTTATTTGGATGATGGTACAATGGTGGTGATTGAAAACGGCCGGAAGCTGATGGGAAAATATGTAGAAGCGGTGGTGTCTTCTATATTGCAGACATCGGCTGGAAGAATGATTTTCGCCAAAATTAAAAATCAAGAAGAAGAAAAATCGGCGTGATGCTTTTTTTGGGAATACTCTGTGCAAAGTACTGAAACGAACCCTACCGAACGCAATTCGTATGCATTTCAAATAGAGTGGCCGCTGGTTACCATAATTATTTTAAATTACAACGGAGAACCCTTTATTCGCCGTTGTTTAAAGACGGTGTTGGAAGACAATTATCAACCGAAAGAAATTATTCTTGTGGATAACGCTTCCAGCGACCTTTCTGTGAGTATCGCCGAACAGGAATTCTTTGATAAAATCAAAATTATCAGAAACATTAAAAACTATGGTTTCCCAAAAGGCTGCAATATTGGTTTTCGTGAATCCCATGGTGACATTATCGTGTTATTAAATGTGGATACCGCCGTGCGTCAAAATTGGCTGCAAGAGTTGGTCGAACCGTTTGTTCACGATCACCGGGTAGGAATTACGGGCTCCAAGTTATTTTTTTTGAATGGCAAACATCTCCAATTTGCCGGGGGTGTAATGGAACCCAATTGCTTAACCCAGCACGAAGGATATGAAATGGAAGACGATCCGCAATTCAACATTCCAAAAGAGGTGGATTACTTAACCGGCGCCTCCATCGCAATACGGCGAACCTTGTTGGAATATCTTGGCGGCTTGGATCAGGGATTTCCGCTTTATTATGACGACATCGACTTGTGTTTCACCGCCCGCCGGTTGGGATACCGCACCATCTATCGGCCGGGTTCGGTGGTTCTGCACTTTGAGACGTTCGGAACGAAAAAGAATAGTTGGGCCTACTATTACAAGTACCATCGAGGCCGGATGCGATTTCTATTAAAGCAATTCGGCTTTCGCTATTTCTTTCGAACATTTTTGCCGGCGGAACTGAAATGGTATGGGCATTATGGATTTTACAAGCAGTTGATCCCCCTGTTGGGAGCCTATTGCACCCAATTGCCGAAAGCCCTTTATTTCTGGATTCGCGGATGGTATGTTCGCCGACGTTCAACCATTTTTACAAAATAATCCCAAATCGAATGAATTTTTCCAGAAACAAACTTAGCGTTATCATACCAACCTATAATGAAGAAAGAAATTTGCGGGCATGCCTACAAAGCGTGAATTGGGCAGATGAAATTTTGGTCATTGATTCGTTTTCAACCGATCAAACAGTGGAAATTGCCAAAGAGTTCAATGCCACCATTATTCAACATGCGTATGAAAGCCATGCCGCACAACGAAATCGAGCCATCGAAAAGGCTCAACATCATTGGATTTTATTGTTGGATGCCGACGAACGAGCAACTCCAGAATTGCAGCAAGAAATCACACTCTTGCTACAGAGCCAGCCAAAATACCTGGGCTATTGGATCCGGAGAAAGAATTTTTATTTGGGCCGGGAAATCAAATATTCCGGATGGGGAAAGGATTTTGTCGGGCGATTTTTTCATCGGGATTCAAGCCATGTTGAAGAATATGGATTTCATGGAGATTTGCAGGTTGATGGAGCCAAAGGAAAAATGAATTCATGTTTGCTCCATCATACCTATCAGGATTTCGACGAGATTTTCGACAAAGTAAGAACCTACGCTGAGGGCGGCGCCATTCAATTGTATCAAAACCATAAACAAGCCAATACTTTCACTATTTTTTTCCATTCCACTTGGGCATTCTTGTTTAACTATTTGTTTCGTTTGGGGTTTTTAGACGGTGTATTCGGATTTCTTGTATGTGGACAAACTGCCATCTATACATTTTACAAGTATGCCATATTATGGCATTTTCAACAGCATCCTCAAACCACAAAATCAATTCCAATTCAACAAAAAAGTGAACCTCATGAATAAACCGGCCTCATACTCGCACACAAAAACCAACGAGAAAGTATTTCAGTTATTGAAAGCCTTTGGCGTGACCGGAAAACAGGTTCTGGATGTCGGAGCCGGGGAAGGATATTTTTCAAAGAAACTGGGGGATCATCTTCAAGAAGCAGGGATTCAAGTGATACACCAATATTTGCATGCCTGTGATTTGAATCCTGAGAATTTTTTGTACAACGAAATTCAATGCGCACCGGCAAATTTCCATGAACCTCTTCCATTCGCCGATCAGGCATTTGATTTTGTTGTCAGCATAGAAGTCATCGAACACGTGGAGAATCAATTCCATTTTGTTCAAGAAATGCACCGGCTGTTGAAACCCGGGGGGCGAGCCGTCATCACAACGCCAAACGTTCTCAACATCAATTCACGGTTTCGCCAGTTGTTCTTGGGATTTCCTCAGCTGTATAATCCCCTCCCACTGGATTCAATCCAACCGGTGTTAACCAATGGACACATCCATCCGATTAGCCTTTATTTTTTGGCTTATATTTTTCATCGATGCGGATTTCGGAATCTGGAATTTCATATTGACAAACGCAAAAAATCCAGTTTTCTTTATCTGCCATTCGCCTATGCGCCGATCAAATTTTATGAGTTTCTATACCAGAAGCGCAACGCTCGAAAAAATCTCGAAATCCATGAACAAAACCTCCATATTTTAAAGTACATGAACTCCATCGATCTTTTGACGGCTCGCACCATTGTGGTGATCGGCGAAAAGTAATTCTCCTACGCAATGGCAAACCAAACGAGAAGAGATTTTTATGTGCTTTTGGGATAAAAAATAAAATTATTTACATAATCTTTTTTATCCCAAAAACGAGGCCCTACTTGTTTCTGATGGATTTTCGGATCAAAAAACTCAATATCGAGTTTTCCCTTTCGAGTGACAAATTCTCCTTGATAACCGAACTCATACAAAAACTGGAAAACGTCAAACACATTCCCTTTTTGTAAATGCCGATTCTCACATTCAAACACAAGAAGCGGTTGACTATCTTTCAGAATCCGCGTGGCCCCTTTAAAGATATTGAGTTCTTCTCCCTCCGCATCGATTTTCAGTGCGCGAACATTCGTTTCAGGAGAAAAATAGCTATCAAGAGAAACCACTTCAACCTCAGAGACCTGGCAAGCATCATTCTTGGCATGTTGAGTACTTAACGAAGCGCCTGGTGATACGCTTCCTCCCGGCACATACAACCAGGCTGTGCCATCTTGCGATGAAACAGCCTTGGGTTCGATCGTTACATTGTGCAACTGGAAGAAATGTACGATTTCTTTGAGATAATTCGCTAAAATGAATTGGGGTTCAAAAGCAATCACCTTCCCGTTTTTTGCCCATTTTGAAAGCCAAAGGATGAAACTGCCTTTGTTCGCGCCTATATCGCAAACAATATCCGTAGGGCGGATGAATGATTTTAATGTGACAAGTTCTATGCGGTTATCGCGATACCGAGTTTTTAACGCCCGCCAAATGAACCGCAGATTCATTAGTTAAATTCCCAATGTAGTCAGCATTGTTCCGCCATCAAACCGCCACGAAATAGCGTAAAAACCAATAAAAAACTCATTTCTTTTGGGTTCGGGAGGTTTTCTTTTTACTCTTCCCCAATGCGGGCTTCGATGAGCGTTTCAGTGGCAATTTAATCGTCTGTCCGGTTTTGGCCGATTCGTAAACCGCCAAAATAATTTCCAAAGGTTTCCGTCCATCTTCACCGGTTATCATCGGTTCGCGGTTTTCCAAAATGGCCTGGCAAAAATCGGTCAATTGAGCCACATGGCCTTCGTTGGTGATAGCCTGGGCGTCGGCGGCGCCTGAACCCCGGTCGGCAAATTCTTCAGGTTTGTCCTCTTGCTTCTCACCAGCAATTTCACGAACAGTTACTTTGTTTTTATCAACCACGATGGTCCCTTGCGTCCCTGTTACTTCAAGCCGTTCATTCATACCGGGATAAATAGCGGTAGAGGCGATGATGGTTCCTTGCGCGCCATTTTTGAATTTCACAATGGCTTGAGCGAGATCTTCCACCTCAATATTTTTATGAGCCAACGTAGAAATTTGAGCCGTGATCGAATCGACATCTCCCATGATCCATTGCAATTGATCGACCGAGTGTACGCTTTGATTCATCAATGCGCCGCCGCCATCGTATTTCCATGTCCCTTTCCAATCGCTGGAGTCATAATAATTTTGATCGCGATACCATTTGATATACGCATCGCCAAGAACAAGATTTCCCAGTTTGCCTGAGTCGACCGCTTTTTTCAGTTCTTGCACTCCATCATCCCAGCGCCGCTGCGAAATCACCCCAAGTTTCACCTTGTTTTCTTTGCAGGCATTAATCATCTTGTCGGCTTTGTCTAATGTGATTTCCAAGGGTTTTTCGGTAAGCACATGCTTTTTCTTCTTGGCGGCTTGTGCGGTAATATCACCATGCAATCCGCTGGGCACGCCAAGCGTGATGGCGTCAATATCCGGGTCGCGAATCAGCTTATCCACATTGTCATAGGCCATCACATTAAATTTGTCTCGCGCCTTTTTCAGATTGGGGACTTTTTTGTTATCGGCCACAGCCACCAGATGGGCTTGGGGCACTTCTTGCAACGCGTCGCAGTGAAACATGCCGATGAATCCCATACCGACTACGCCGATACGAACCTGGCGGCAGGGCATCCCGTGTTTGTCGCACAGATCACGGAAAGTGTTGGTGGCGACCCCAAAATTTTTAGCACCGGAGAAACCGGCAAACTGCCCCCCGTGCGCCAAGTGTGGCTCCATCGTGGCGAAGCCACTGAACCCTCGTTTTACACAAGCTTTAAT
>CAZEZQ010000099.1:6461-11032 GCA_964516245.1 uncultured bacterium
AATTTGTCGAATTCACCATCTCCCTGCCCTGCCGGTTTGAAGGTATGGTCGAATTGAACATCTTTGATATGAAGATGCACGATGTGTTCTTCCATCAAGTCATACCATTGGGTAAACGCTTGCGTGCCGATAAAGACAAAATTGGCCGGATCAAAAATCAGCTTGAAGCTGGGTGAATCAATCGTTTCAGCCAGATCTCGGCACCGGTGGCCAATATCGCCATAAATATTGGCTTCGTTTTCATGCAGAAGAACGATGCCTTCTTTTTCGGCCCGGTCAGCCATTTCTTTCAAACGGTTCATCACCGCATCACGATGTTTTTCCGGGGAATCTCCCTGGGGAAAATAAAAAGAAAAAATCCGAATGCGGGGGCAATTAAAGTAATGAGCCATTTCAATGGCTTTTTCGTATCGGGCCCACTCTTTTTTCCATGAACTGTTGATTTTCACTTTTCCCAGCGGCGATCCGATTTCAGAAACGCCCATGCCGTATTGGCGCAGGAGATCGCGGGCACGTTTTTTTTCTTTGGGGTTTAAATCGAGTATGTTGGTCCCCCACAAATTTCGCAGCGCAATGTAGTTGATATCGAGTTTGCGCATTTCCCGTAGCTGCGTTTCAAAATCTGGAGAAATTTCATCGCCAAATCCGCTAATTTTTAACATGGTCACACATTCCTTTTCTAATCAATTGTATCTTAACAATGTTATACCATTGAAAACCCTTATGGATAAAGGTTTATGATTGCATTTGAGGTAGATTTATTATACGAATTCTTCATTTTCAATAAACTGCTTAGTTGGATCTGATTCTCTTTATATGGGTTGAAATATATGAATAATTTGAATTGGATCGCCGTCTAACAGGTTCATCGATCATTTTTATTTTTGGAGGATACTATGAAACAAATTCGAAATTTTCTGGCGTTATTCACAATGGTTAGCCTTGCTTCGGTTGGCATCGCTTCTCCCCTGTTTGCAGCGGATGTACAAGTACGTTTCGACAAGCCCTTGCAAGAGTGGGATGGTTTTGGTGTAAACTATGTCGAAACATCACAAACCCGCGACTACGGCGAATGGCCGCAGGATTATGGTGGGTTCGACACTTTGCCTGAAGAAGAAAAGCAAGAAATCATCAAGTTGTTTTTTGGTGAAGACGGCCTCAAGGCCGGGTTGGTGAAGATGTTCATCGATCCGTTTCACGAGGGCAAAACCGCTGAAGACAATGACAACGCAGATCCATTGGATATCAATCTGGATGGCTATACCCACAAACGCACCACCAAAAGCATGCGGTATTTTGTTCGGGAAGGATTGAAATTAACTCGTGAAAATGGCCGTGATCTGACAATCATCAACACCCTTTACGGCCCGCCCCCATGGACCACCGAACAAAAAATGATTCGCGGCCGTGATATGGACAAACAATATGTGGATGAAATCGCCGAATATATAGCGGCCTTCGCGAAATTTATGCGCGACAGAGAGGGCTTTCCCGTCAAATATGTGAGTATTCACAACGAAGGCACTCATCCCATTCGCTATACCGAAAGCGGCCGGGATGCGGAAGGATTATCGGGGCACGATTACAATCTGCTTTGGACCGGCGAAGATATCGCTGATATGCTGGTGCGCTTGCGCAAGGTTTTGGATGCCAACGGCATGCAGGATGTTGGCCCCACCCCAGGTGAATGCACCTATTGGAGTTTCTTCCGTCCCGTCGCCAAGGCCATTGCCGCCAATCCCGAAGCGATGAAAAGCATTGGTTTGATAACCAGCCATGGATTTGACGGCGGCAACGATCCAACCAGCAATTGGTATAGCCCGCTGCAAGATAGCGTGGGCATCGGCCTGCTTCGCAGCAAACGGCCTGAACTGCATGCTTGGACGACTTCGGCTTCTTGGGGCAAGATGGATATTTTAATGGCTTCGTTGATTGAGCGTTCGATCTATCGATTGGGCTTGAACGGTTTCATCCCCTGGGCGGCTGTACAACGCCATAGCCAATGGACCAAAGGCGATCCAAACCCAGGAACCGCGATTTATGTGGATGACAGTGGAAACTATGAAGTGCGGCGTGGCTATTACATCTACAAGCAATTCTCCCGGGCCGGCCAGCCGGGCATGCGCATCGCCTCAGTCAGTTCTACCGATCCTTATTTGAATGCGGTTGGGTTTGCCAGTGATGATACTAACAACCCCGATTCTTTCATTCTTTACAATCAGTCCTGGCATCACATCGATTGTAAAATTGAAATCTCTGGCACGATGGCCAGCCGGTACGAAGTGCATCGAACCATCGTTGACACCTTCCCCGATTGGTTTTGGATATCGAAAAAGCCCGATATCGAGCACTACAAAAAGCATCGCGATGCGAAAGGAAATAACGAAGGTGAGATTGAATATACAGCGCCCCCATTATCAATCACCACATTCACAGCAAAATAAGTGAAATGTGACTAGCCAGTCATATAAAGTGATTTGAAAAACACTGAATCGTCTTTTCATTCCTCCCCCAATGCAATGGGGCCTGCGCGCCGTGGCGTGGAGGTTAGGAGGGGGTTAAGAGGCTCGCTTATCGTTTTGATTCAGTCCTCTCCTGCCACTCCTGGTCTTGAGAAGAGAATTGCTTCAAATCGCTGACCTATTCTATGAAATCAATACATGAATTGAGTCCGGTTGGTGCAAACTGACCGGGCTTTTTAATTTGTAATAAATTGTATTAATAATTGAGAATCACGTTGTCATTTTACAAAAAATTCCATACTATTTTTAATAGATTCAACTTAGGGAGCCAATTCATGACAAGAATACTCATCGTTGAAGACGAACCGGACATGCGGCGTGGATTGCAGGACAATCTGGAATTCGAGAATTATGAAACTGCCGCTAGTGGAAACGGCATTGAAGGATTGCGCTTGGCTGAAAGAGAAAATTTCGATCTGATCCTATTGGATCTCATGCTGCCGGGTATTGATGGCATAGAAGTATGCAAACGTTTAAAGTCAGCAGGCAACACCACTCCCATCATTATGCTGACGGCGCGGGGTTCTGAGGAGGATAAAGTCAGAGGCTTGGAAATTGGGGCCGATGATTACATCACCAAACCGTTTAGTCTGAAAGAACTGATAGCCCGCATCAAAGCCATCTTGCGCCGCACCAATGTCGAACGGAGTTTATTGCACGAATATTCCATCGACAACATCACTCTAAACTTCGACAAAATGACCGCGACAAAAAACGGCGAGCCTATGGAATTTTCGCCAAGAGAATTCGAAATGATGCGCCTGTTTGTTGAAAACGAAAATCAAGTGGTGACTCGCGAACAGTTTTTAAAGGACGTATGGGGATACCCCAATTCCCCTGCCACAAGAACAGTCGATAACCATGTCGCCAAACTGCGGCAAAAAATCGAAAAAGACCCCGAATCTCCCGAACACATCATCACCGTCCACCGTATGGGATACAAATTCATTCCATAAATACATTACTTCCCATAATGCTTAGAACGCTTATAAGCCCGCTGCATTCTTTCCAAACATTCTCCCCGGCTCTTCCATAACCGTTTGGGCTTCATCTTGATGCCCGAATTCACAATATAAGCAGTCAATAAAGGCAAATAAACCGAGCAATCACCATAAACAACCATCGTGCTGCTAAGCTGGGTTGGGTCGATTTTGCCCCAGCTGACCGCTTCGGAGGGGGTGGCTCCGCTTAAACCACCGGTATCAATACGGGCGTCGGTGAATTGCAAAAAGAAGTCGTGGCCGGCTTCTTTCAACCCCAACACTTCTTGAATATGCGGTTCGGTTTGCAGAAGAAAATTCTTGGGGCTGCCGCCGCCAAGAATCACAGCAGCCGTTTTTCCCTTGTTCTTTTTGGCGTTATATACCCAAGCCGCCGTCAAGTTTACATCGAGATTCGGATCAACAAAAATATGGATCCCCTCAAGCGCCAATCCAGCCAGGTTCATTCCCGTGCTTGAATCGCCCGGGCTTGAGGTGTGAATAGGAACATCCATCTTGGCGGCGGCAGCCAATACGCTGTAATTGTGTGAATCCGGCCATTGTTTCAACAAAACATCACCCAATGTGCGATGGATTTCCGCACTGGATACCGGGCTATCGTATTGCTTTTGACGAAACAATTCACGAATAAACTTATCGGTGTCATACAAGGCATCGGCATGAAAATAAATATCGTGGATGCGAATCACATCATCTTTTCGAAGTACCGTATCATCCACCTGGTGGGCGCCTTCATACATTTCATAACCCAAACAAGCATGAAGGTCGTGATACATATTCGCGCCGGTGCTGATCATCCAATCAATGTATCCACCCTTAATCAAAGGAATCAGGCAAGAACGCCCCAACCCCGCTGGGACCAATGCGCCTGATAGGCTCACAGCGATTGTCGTATTCTCTTTTAATATCCGTTCGGTATAGAGTTGGCAGGCATGGCGGAAACTTCGCGCATTAAATGAGGTAAAACATTCATCGATGAGATTGTTGACTGAGTAATTCTTCTTAATGCCTTGGGGAGCGATTTTCTTCTTGTAATAACTGGTATTTT
>CAZEZQ010000100.1:0-11006 GCA_964516245.1 uncultured bacterium
CGATTCACCAACCAAGGCTCAGCAGGAGCCTCGCCCTCCCCATAAACTTATTACCCATTGATCTAATATAACTTAAAAATCTAAGATATAAATTCTCACATTCTGTCCGTTAGAATCTAAGCAAATGGAGTCTAAAAAACCTAACCAAAAAGATTTGAAATTTTAACGAATCAAGATTAACAACAATTTGTTTAGTGGCCGATTTCAGCGGAATACGCAGCCAGAACCGCCCCAACGGGGCATTATATGATAGCCAGGGGCATCGCCCCTGGAAATGGAAACTTTAACACCCAAGCCCTGAAAGGGCGTAATAAACATGTTGATTTTATTGAGTTTAACTAAATGGTGAGAGACAATCCCTCACAAATGCACAAGCAAGAATCAAAAAAGGGTCTGCACCAAGCAGACCCTTTAATGAAATATCCCTTTTCAAAATCTTTAATACAAATCCCAATTCTCCACTGGAGTTCCTAACGGCCGGGACAGGCGAATGTTGTCGATATACATCGGCACACCTTCCACTCCACCGCCGTTTGTGCTCATTCGCAAAGCAACGCTTGCGCCTTCTGTATTAAAAGCGGGAATCAGAGTCGATTCTTTAAAATCCTGCAAGGTAAACCCATCGGTCTCTTCCACCGGACCATACTGCGCGGAAAATGAATGCCATTCTTCTTGAGCCACGGTAACATACGATCCACCTAAAATATTGGTGCTCTGAATTTCTGGATTGCCTTCATCATCCAATACGATTTCACCATTTTCATCAATTTGCGTGGTGTCAAGAAACAGCTGGAAATTGCCCCAAAATCCACTGGCAACCCCGTCCATATACACATCAAAATGGATCCGGTCATATTGCGGAAGTTCAGATACATTGCTGAGATCAAAGGTGAAGCGGTCGTTATTCGCATCAGAAAGCAAAAACGAAAGATAACCACCGCCTTCCTGCGCGGGAACCTCACCGCCGATGATAATCCCATCTCCCTGGGCCCCTTCGGCTACCGTCACATTGGCCAGATCGTCAACCGAGTTCAACCCATTCAACATCAAAAATTCACGGTCGGGAGTGGGTTTCCGAACCCTCGCCGCAATGTCATCCATAAAAATGGCACCCGTAAAACCTTCTGGAAATCCATTGAATGCTGCTGGATTGATAAACGATCCCCAACTGCTGATTTCCGTAAACGCTTGCGCATTCTCTTCCGTATACCAATACGAAAGCCGTTTCCATGTCCCCTGGTCTTCTTCCGTATAGAAACGGTACCCCAGGTTGAGTCCCCCAAATTCCCAATTCATTTGGAAAGGACCGTCTTCGGTATACACCCATACTTCCATCTGATCGGTTTCCGACAAATCCACCGTGCCAATGTCATCCGGAAAATTCCATGTCGAAAATCTCCACGGTGCCGTAGTATCCCCGATATCCAATATGAGCGAAGTTTCACCGTTATGGATGGGCTCACCTTCAATGGTAAAATCAAAGAAATGACCCCAATCGGCATTGATTTGCGGCGGCTGCTCATTCTCAAAATCGAAAATGGTAATAAACTCATGATCGTCCTGCGCATACGCCGAAAAGGATGCGAAGAGTAATGCAAAGGCGAAACAAACTAACTTTTTCATAAAAAAAACCTCCCATAAGAAATTTTTAAAACAGCTTAATCATAAACTAGTAATCATTAATTTCAAGATATAATACAGAATAGATTCGTATGCTATTAGGAGGGCGACGCTCCCGCGGAGCCGGTTTGATTGAACAACTTCTGATTTACATACATGCCCAGCACAAACTTAACTGATGACGCAAAAAGCCATTGAGGTATTACCATTGGATGCCTCACGCGTTTTCTGGTGCGATTGATTCAATATTTCAATCAGCCCGGCTCGACGGGAACCGTGAATGCTTCCAATTGTGTGATTAAAAGATATCATTGATTGCAAAAATAAAATCATAAACTCGTTTAGCTGATTTGAAAAATCAGAAAAAAAATAATATGAAAGTGAAAATAACAATTAACTTATCTGAAGAATTGGTACAAGAAATTGACAGTATGGCTGAAAAGTATGGCAGCCGCTCCACAATCATTGAAAAAGCCATTCGTACATTTTTGGATGCAGAATACAGAAAAGCGCGGGATAGTCGAGATCTAGAAATTCTCAATAAATATGCCGATGAATTAAACGCCGAAGCAATGGATGTGCTTACTTATCAAGATAATTTATAATACAAATTGAAAAACATTCATCTGAATGGTCCTCACTGGAGTTGTCTCACCATGCACCATTTGTCTGACTTTTTCCGTAGTTTCCCGGCTGAAGATTGCTTCACCGCAACGTTCGCAAACAGCGGCAGGGATTTTCTCAACCAAAACAGGATTTCCTTCAATCTGAAATACTTCGTTCACATACTCTGTATGTGACTCTGTTGAGCCACAAGCATGACATCGAAACATGGTTATTTATATCCTCTCAATCCGCATCTGCAACACCTTCTCCGTCTCACCCGTAACCCGATACTTCTCCGAAACACAATACCCCCCCACCCAAACAATTTCGTCATTCATACAAATAATGGGGACACGGTCCCGCTGTTCTTGAGGAACTCTATGTTCCTGCAAAATCTTCTTCACCTTCTTCCTCCCCTTCATCCCCAGTGGAACAATCGCATCACCCTCCAACCGGGTGCGAACAATAACCGGGTCCGTAATTCGGTCTGCATCAAACGATCCAATGGATTCATCCTGCCGGTCAAGAGGGACAACATTAACCGGGCTGATTTCCGCAAAGATTTCAATATTCAATTCATCGATCTTTGTGGTGCCTGGAATTTGCAGCCTGTGTTCAAGAACAGGTTGAACTTTTTCACTGGGTTTGGCAATAAAAAACTCATCATAACGCCGAAAGAAACGAAATCCCTGATTCAATTGAATTTCACTTTGCGGCGTTGAATGCTTCAACTGCTCCATCACATCTTCAATTTGCTTGCTCGAAATATCCAGACTTATCCTGCGCGCATATTCACGAATGATCCTCCGTTGTTCGGCAGGATGATAGTCCAAAAAAATCATCCGGTCCGCAGGTGAAACTTGGTTCCCTTCCCCTAAATTAGAAATCAAATCCAATAGCCGAAACTGCCAAAACTGCTCTTCATCACGCGCCACGTTGGCCAAATTGGCAAGAGCGTCTTCAATATTGGGATTAAACTCATCACGCAGAATGGGCAACAAACTTTGACGAATGCGCACCCGTGTATATTGCAAATCTTCGTTCATCGAATCCTGCCGGTATGTCAAACCCGCTTCTTTGGCATATTGCAGCACTTCATCACGCGTGATGTCCAACAAGGGCCGGGCGATGGGAATCTCCATATCGCGCCGAACCGGTTGAATGCCGCCGAGTCCTGAAATCCCGGTGGAGCGAATCATCCTATGCAATACCGTTTCGGCTTGATCGCTTCTGGTATGCCCGGTAAGTATTGGCGTGCAATCAAACTCAATCGAGGTATGTATCAGCTTGGCATATCGCAGTTTGCGCGCATTCTCTTCCAAATTGCCTTGCTTGACATCCTCCACTTCATCCCAATTAAAACGCCGAACCGTAAGCGGAAGTACATAGGGTTTGGTCTGCTGTACGACAAATTGTTCATCCTCCATCGATTCTTTGCCGCGTAAATTGTGGTTCACATGGCACAGCCGGGTTTGAAAACCCATCTCATCCATCAATTCTGAAACAATATGAGTTAACACCATCGAGTCAGGACCGCCCGAAACCGCTAACAATACGCGTGTATCCGGTGGAATCATTTCATATTTGAGAATGGTTTTTTTGACGCGTTGTTGAATTTCCCAGACAAATGTTGGTTTCATAAGATTGGATTCAATCCAGCTACGTTTGCGCTGCAATTTTTGATAATGTTATGCTCGCTACGCTAAAGTAAATTACAACCCCCATCACATCCACCAGCGTAGCAACCAGTGGCGTAGAAGACAAAGCTGGATCGACTCCAGCGGCTCGCAGTAAAAATGGCAGCAAGCATCCAGTCAATGTTCCAAATACAACCACCCCCAAAACCGCTCCGGCCACTGTGATGGCAATTTTCCACCCAAACGTGGGATCGGCGCTTTGTGTACTGGGAAAAAAATTCGTGATCAACAATGCCAATATACCGAGAATCAATCCCAAACAAAGACCGATCAATATTTCACGGCCTACGACATGATACCAATCCCCCATTTTAATATCTTGCAATGCCAAAGCCCGAATAACCAGTGTGGATGCCTGCGCCCCTGAATTCCCCCCGCTGCTGATAATGAGGGGCAAAAAAATCATAAGCGATTGAATGATATTTTCCTTGTAAATTTCCATGGCCATCGCAGTGATGGTTCCGCCAACAAACAGAATGGTAAGCCAACCGGCGCGTTTCTTGATCATGGTGAAAAAATCGGTTTGCGAATACGGAACTTCGAGCGCTTCCAAACCGGCCATCAAATGCATGTCTTCGGTAGTCTCTTCTTCCACCACGTCGAACACATCGTCCGAGGTCACGATCCCCACCAATTCATCAGACGAATCAATCACCGGCAATACCGAAAGGTCATAACGGCGCATGACATCGGCCGCAGTCTCCTGCTCATCATAAACCCGCAGCGTTGCCACCTGCTCGTTCATCAGGTTTTCCACTTTTTCTTCCGGCTCGGCAAGAATCACAGCCCGCAGTGGAATCTCATCCAAAAGACGGTGCCTTTCATCGACCACATACAAAATATTGACCGTTTCTTTGTCCCGTCCCACTTTCCGAATATGCTGCAATACTTGATCCACAGTCCAATCCTTGCGGATCGAAACATATTCCGGCGTCATCCGGCGGCCGACCGAATATTCCGGATACCCAAGCAACCGGGTCGCAATGGTTCGTTCTGTCGGTTTGAGCAACTCAATCAATCGCCGTGTTGCAGTAGCAGGCAGTTCTTCCAGCAGGGCGGTGCGGTCGTCTGGATCCATTTCGTTAAGCAAAGTCGCCACTTGTTCTTTGTTGAGAGAATGCAGCAGCTCTTCTTGGTCGGCAAAGGGAAAATATTCGAACACATCCGCCGCCATACTTTTAGGCAGAATCCTAAAAACCACCGCGCATTCCTCTCCCTCCAGCTCAAGCAGGGCTTCAGCGATATCGGCACGGTCGAGCTCTTGCAACTCTTCCCTCAAGCCTTTGTAATCACGTTTGGCGAGATAATTCCGAATCTCAGGCAAGAGCAATTTCGCCATCAAGGAATCCGGATTGGCTCCCTGCATAAAATCTTCTTATCCAATCATTAAAGTATTAAACAGCGATGTAGTTTATAACTACGATAAATTACGTTGAAAATCTTTTCATGGAATCTAAGTGTGCATAGGAAGAAAAATGTTGTAATCCTGAATATCCTGTAAATCCTGGCCATCCTGATTCAGACAAGTTTCATAGGATTGCATTTCGTCTTACGGCAATTCCCGCACTTCCATCTCCTTAAAATCAATGTACTGTCCATGCGAATGCATCTGCAATGATATATGGCCCGAACGAACTGTCGGAAATTCATCTGTCGAAACCGCGGTTTCACCGTTCACCCGAACCACCAACTTTGGGCCATCCAAAAACATTTGCATCAAAAACCATTCATGATCTTCAAAAGGCGGCTGTTTGGCACGGATAATGTTGTACAAGCTGCCGGTTGGATAGTTTGAATCCGGAGTGTTTTCAATTTGAATTTCATTCCCCCGGTCCCGCCCCTTCAAAGAATTCCACCGTTAGCATTTTGGCTGGTGCGAACGTAGGTGTTCAACACGAAATTTTCATATTCATCATTGGTCACCAGATAGTTGGTCCCGTCTTCCGCATGGATGTAACCCGGTTCGGCCCACCAATATGCCCCTTCTCCTTCAAGATGCCAACCGGATAAATTTTTGCCGTTAAAAAGCGAAATATACTTCTCCTTCGAAGGCAATTCTTCAATGCGAATGTTGCGAAACCATACATCGTAGCCCATCCCCTGCAAACCGATATAACCTTTGCGCAAGCGGTATTTCAATTCTTCATGTTCTTCGGCATTGATGTCGACTACCTTTTCGCCATTGACATAATGCTGAATTCTTGGCCAATCGACCACAATCCGTCCAGTATTCCATTCCTTGTCGTCATTGATATTGTTTTTGCTGGGCGCCACTTGATCGAAAATCGCCCCACAGGTTTTGATCGAAACCCCTTCCTCATCCGGGCTCTTGTGGTCGATTTGATATTCAAATCCCACTCGTGATAACCTCCCATGCAACGGGGCGTGGTAAAAAATTCCGCTATTGCACCAGCCGTCCATGCGAAACTCAAAACTCAAATCGAAATTCTCGTACTGTTTTTCCGTTCGAATCCAAAATGGAAAATGATTTTCTTCCGGGCTGAACAACACACCGTCTTTAATCGATAGATCGCTGGGGTATCCATGCTCGACCACCCAGCCGTCGAGATTCTTCCCATTGAACAATGGTTCCATGGTATAGGCCGAAGCCGCCACAAATGCAATCAAAACCAGATAAATAAAGTGTTTCCAGAACATACGAGTCATCACAAAACTCTCCTCCAATTGTTTCGAATTGATTGGCTAAATTGAATCGATGTTCGTTTATGCTATATGCCGTTTGTCTTGTTTCCAAGAGTGATAAGATCAATGAGTGATAAGATTAATGTGTGAGTGATGACGATTCGGCAAAAAGTAAAATCCAGCATCTTGTTGTACCACATCTTGGAGCGCAGGCGTCCCGCCTGCTCTGTATGTAGTTGCAGGCGAGGACACCTGCGCTCCAAAAAATAACTTTTTGCATGATCGTCAGTGATAGAAGCGATGAAACAAACCTGGGGCCATCATGAAACAATATTTCTTAGGAATTTTAATTTTAACTTTGTATACATGCTTTGCTTATTCTTCAGAACAAAACATATTGATTACAACAGATGATCTAGAGCCCATGAAAGTCTTGGCTCAAGTATACGAAAATCATGGATATGCTGTTGAGATTGCCGGCAAAACTGATGTTCCATCAGATTTGAGCGGGTATTATGCGGTGGTGAATTTCATCCACACCACCATGACTGAAGAATCGATAGACGCCATGATCCATTATACCAATCAGGGTGGACGTTTGATTCTGCTGCATCACGCCATCGCCTCGAACCGATGGAAAACGCCGAAATTTCTTGAATTTGCCGGCATTCATCTAGACCCGCGCGATCATCCAAAAACTCCCTGGCGGGTGATTGCAAATACCACCCACACCATGGTGAACCTCAACCCATCCCACTACATCACATCCAATAACATTGAATACGAACAAAAAATTTCTTATCAATCCTCAAACTCTCTACACCCAAAACGTGAATTCCCAATAATCAAATTTGAAAACACAGAAATTTTCTTAAACCAACAATTCACAGATGGATACGAAAAAACCGTTTTATTCGGTTTTCACTGCATCGATCCTGAAACAGGAAAACCTGTGATGCAAGACCGGTCTGGTTGGTTAAAACCGAGCGCTGATGGCTGGATCTTTTATTTTCAACCCGGACACATCAAAGAAGATTTCCAGCACCCCCAATATCAGCAAATTCTATTGAATTGCTTAACTTGGCAGCCTTGTGAAAGCAATCAATCATCCACAATCCACTAACTCCAACTCAACTTTGTTCGGGATCAAACCTTCCTCATACGCACGGTCGAGAAAGAGTCGATAGGATTGTATCCCCTTCTCCCCCAAGTGCAGCGTGAGTGGATTCACATACATCCCCACAAATTGATCCGCCAGTTCAGGAGGCAAATCACGGGCATAGCTCAAAGCATATTGCAGCGCTTCATCCCGATGATTCAAACTATATTCAATGGTCTGGCGCATATAAGGAGCCAATTCGCGAATGAGTTCATCACCCAGCTCCTTTTTGATGGCATTCGCGCCCAACGGAAGCGGCAGTCCCCCAGTCTCTTTGGCCCACCATTCTCCCAAATCAATAATCTTGTGCAGCCCTTTGCTATCGTAAAACAACTGCCCTTCGTGAATGATCAATCCCGCGTCCACCCGGCCATCCACCACGGCAGGAATGATTTGGTCGAACGGAACCACATCAATCTGAAACTCACCCATACACATCCGGCAGGCCAAATAAGCAGAAGTTTTCTTTCCAGGGATGGCGATGGTTTTCTTTTTGACCTCCTCCAGCGCCATCGGTTCGCGGGCTACAATCATCGGTCCATATCCATCCCCCAAGCTCCCCCCAGCAGTGAGCAATGCGTAATTGGGATACACATAAGCATACGCATGAACAGATATCGCCGTGATATCCATCTCACCCACAGCGGCTTTGTGATTCAGAGTTTCGATATCACGCAAAATATGCTTAAACTCAAATTTGTCACTCACAATTTTGTCATTCGCCAATGCATAAAACATGAACGCATCATCCGCATCCGGACTATGCCCAATCGTAATCAACCGTTTCTTATTCAATCTAAATCTCCTTAATATATGTGTGAATCAACTCGTACGATGGCTCCCGTCGTTTGCTTCATCACTGAAAAAATCAATTCAACGCGTAGGATGGGTCACGCCGTTTGACCCATCAAAGGTATCTAAAACCCATAAGAATTAAAATCATCCAGACCCTCGCATTATAATTCAATATTCCATTATGCCCATTTCCCCTGCTATCTCCCGCAAAGCCTCCGCAAACCGCAGCCACATCGTCACATCCCAATCCTGAGCCCGCTCATCCAAGTTGAATCTTTGTTCCAATTGCTCCATCACTTCGGGGGTAACAGCCAGATTGTAAACTTTCGAACCTTTCATCTGGCTGCGTAGTTTTTTCCGCCTATGAGAAAATCCAATTTTCACCGCTGGCTCCATATAACATTTCGCCAACTCTTTATCCACATTTTCTTTTGGATTGAACTTCATAAACATCGAATCAACCTTGGGACGCGGGATAAATGCGGATGGTGGGACATAGCGCAGCTTTTTGGGCTTGAAGAGATAGTTCAATACGATTGAGATTCGGCTGTATTCCTTTGTTCCCGGTTGAGCCAATATCCGCTCACCTACTTCTTTTTGCATCAAAAACCCCAAACTTGAAAACTCTGCCGGTGAATACGCAATTTGAAACAAAATTGGGATAACAGCGTAATAGGGAAGGTTTCCAATCACGGTTTTCGCATTGTAATCGTTCAACAACTGTTGGTAATCCACCTCAGCGGCATCATGTTCGATCACTGTCAACCATTCGCCTTCCGCATCGAAAGTATTGGCCAATGCCCGCAGTGGATCGATGAAATATTTATCCTTTTCAATCGCGATCACATGATGCCCCCGCTCAATCAGCTGCCAGGTGAGATGCCCAACCCCCGGGCCGATTTCAATCACCGGCTCCTCTTCTTCCAAATCCATCTTATCGATCATAGAGCGCATGATCTTTTTATCATGCAAAAAGTTCTGCCCCAGCGCCTTGGTAAAACGCAATCCCTGCCCTTTTAGAAAGGCAGTCAATCCATTTTTAGAGTAAATATCCTGTATAACCGGATGCAGCTCCGGCCCCTGCTTGTTAGATAAATTTTTCAATGCTATGTTCTCTCATAAACTTTCAAATGTTACAATTTATAATGAATCTATATGTAGGATGGGTTACGCCGTCCAACCCATCAATCATAAATTACGATATGTAGGATGGGTTACGCCGTCCAACCCATCAATTACAATCTTCATTAAAAAACACCCCTGCCCGCCGCGGCGGACTGGGCAAAAAAAAGGGCGAGGTTGAAAATGCGCTTCGGCGTGCTCCCGCCGAGCCGTTTCGTTTTTGTGATGCAGGCATCCTGCCTGCAAGCCGTTGTTAGGAGGGCGAGGCTCCCGCCGAGCCGCGAATGTTTCCATACATAACATTCAACCCTTCTAACTTTAGATGATCAAAAATTTCTGTTGCAGAAAAGGATACCCCCATGCCAATCGAAACCATAGCCGTTGAAAATGGCGAAGTCAAAATGATCGACCAAACCTTGCTGCCCACTGAAACCAAAATCATCACCATCGAAACCATAGAACAAATGTGGGAAGCGATCAAAAAACTGCGCATCCGCGGCGCGCCCGCAATTGGAATCGGCGCCGCCTTCGGCGTCTATCTGGGTATGAAACACAGCTCCGCCGATGATTTCGATGAATTCTGGGCGGATCTAAAAAAGTGCACCGATTACCTCGCCACCTCCCGCCCTACAGCGGTCAACCTGTTTTGGGCGCTGGACCGTATGAAGAAAGTGGTAGAAGAAAACAAACACTTGTCGATCAGCGAACTCAAACAATTGATCTTCGACACCGCCCAACAAATCTTGCGCGAAGACGCCGAAATCTGCCGCAAAATTGGTGAATACGGGGTGGAACTATTCAAAGACGGCGATGGCATTCTCACCCACTGCAACGCGGGCGGCCTGGCCACCGCCAAATATGGCACAGCGACCTCTCCCATGTTTTTGGCCAAAGAAAAAGGCGTGAATATCAAAGTATTTGCCGATGAAACCCGGCCTCTATTGCAAGGAGCCCGGCTTACCACCTGGGAACTGCAGAATGCTGGACTCGATGTAACGTTGATTTGCGACAACATGGCGGCTTCAGTCATGAAAAAAGGATGGATCCAAGCCGTCATCGTTGGCACCGACCGTGTCGCAGCCAACGGCGATGTCGCCAACAAAATCGGCACTTATGGAGTAGCGCTGCTCGCCAAAGCCCACAACATCCCCTTTTATGTAGCGGTCCCCACATCCACCATCGATATGTCTTTGGCCTCAGGCGATTTGATCCCCATCGAAGAACGCGACCCCGAAGAAATCTCCAACGGCTTCGGCAAACAAACCGCCCCCGATGGCGTCAACATCTACAACCCCGCCTTCGACGTCACCCCCCACGAGCTGGTAACCGCATTAATTACCGAAAAAGGGATCATTTACCCCCCA
>CAZEZQ010000101.1:0-10949 GCA_964516245.1 uncultured bacterium
TCTTTTATTTATTATAAATTTAGTTGATTTGACCAAAGAAGTATTGGTTTCTAAAGGATACTAGATTTATCCAAAATGCAATAAGAGGGCGCCGCAGAAATACAAAACCAATACCAAAAAGCTTTCAAATCCAATATTCGATATCCCATATTTTTGGCGTTGAAGCAAGCCCAAAAGAATCACTCCGGTCATGATCATGGTGATTGCCACCAATGCCGTCTCACGTTGGGTTGCGGCGTGGTAAATCGAGCCTTCACGATAGGCAATGTCGGCAACCGCTGCAAATAAGGTGTCAAACACATTGCCGCCCACAACACCCCCCACTGCCAAGGTTAAAGCGCCGATTCGTATCGCTGCGATGGATGTAATGAGCTCGGGCAACGAGGTTACAATGGCGATCATGATGCCTCCAACCATGCTTTCCGATATCCCGGTCTCGGTGGCGATGACTTCTGCAGAGCGAGTTACCGCCCATCCTGAAAGAGTGACGATGGCCGCTAATAGAAGAAATTTCATCCATAAACGAATCAAAGATATTTCTTGCTTGGGTTTTTGAGGAATATCGACATTGGTTTCTTGGGTGTGTTCAGGTCTCCACATGGGGTGTTCATGCGCAGAAAACACCAAACGCATTCCCAGAAGATAGGATAGAAGAAGAATGGGTGTGACAGGATGAATTCCCCACACTGTGATTTCCGGTCCTACCATCCCGAACATTAAGATCGAGAGGATAGTGATCAATAAGGCACCTTGCATCATATTGGGGACAGAGGCAGCCGCATGTTCTAGATTCGCTTTGCGATAGGCTATATCAGCGAATGCTAAAAAAGCCATCTGAGCGGCAATGCCGCCAATGGCGTTTGAGAGGGCAATGGCTGCGTGTCCATCAATGGCAGCAGTGACTGAAGCGGTGATGCCTGGTAATGACGTGGTGGCTCCTAAAAAGATCGCCCCCATGATAGCCTCGCCAATCCCCGTATAATCTGCCAAGCGGTCGGCCAAATGACTCAATTTGGTTCCTGCGTATGCAATGACGCAGGCTCCAATGATAAAAACGAGAATACTGCTTTGCAGAGAAAGAGTGGATAGCATAAAATCTATTATGCTAATTCTTTTTCGGATTGTCTATGAGATACAAGCACTCGTAGTTCATGACATTTGAAATTGTGGATTATAAAAGGACATAAAGGACTCAAAGGATTTAAAAGACTTAAAAGACCAAAAGGACACAAATGGATTGATGAACATAAATTTTAGAAAATTTCATTATGCTTTAAGCAAATTTTTTCCTTCCATGCCTTTGGGGAGATCAAAGCCAAAATATTTCAATACTGTGGGGGCAAAATCGTAGATTGTGGGCTTACTGTTATTGTTTAACTTTCTATTGCAGAAAAACATGCCGGGCACGACTGTGTTTGATAGGCTGCAGTGGTCGCCGCCCCATTTTTCCATATTGTCTTCAATCACGTTTTCGGCAATGCCGCCCAGGCAGGTTTGCCATGAAACCCGGTAGTACTTGTTGAAGCCCACTTGAATATCGGGGCAGTCGTGATTGTCGTTGGCGTAAGGGCCTTTCCAAATTTGGCTGCGGTGGCGGGCGTAATCCACCACTTTGCGGCCTGGATCTAAATCATTGGGAAGATCTTCACGGTCATCGGTGAGTGTTTCCAGTTTGCTGCAGATATCATCGCAAACGCTTTGATATTCATCATCGGTTACAATACCAAGTGGTTCACGGCCATTTTTGTTGATGTAGATTTGTCCCAATCCTAAGGCGTAGGCTTTGGTTTGGCTCCAATCCACAAAAGAGAAATAAGAGGCATTGGGATTGTTGGCCAAGTCGGCGAGTTTTTTATCCTTTGATTTCAAGGTGTCGCCTTTGAGTTCCATAAATCCATTTTTGACCAACCAGGTATTGAGGTTGACTTGATAACGCCAGGATGAAAACCCGTGATCGGACATCACGATGAGCGTGGTATTTGGATCATCGCCGATCTCATTCAACATACGGCCCACGATCTCATCCATACGGATGTATATCTGTTTGATGGAATCAGCATATTCAGCCGCCAATTTTGGATTGTACATGGGGTGTTTGGGGTCATTCAAATGGGTGAACATGTGGCAGACACGGTCGGTTTCAGAAAATACAGAAATATACACATTGCTGTCGCTGCGTTTTAATGTTTCAAACGTTTTGGCCTCGCGTAGTTTCATTAAATAGAGCAGATCTTTCATGAATCCTTTTTCGCTGAGATGGCCGTCTTTGAGGCCGTGAGTTTCTGCCGCCCAGCCGCGGGTTTTGAAGGGGCCGCCGATCCATTCCGCCAGTTGTTTGGAATAATCGGAGGGGTGGGAAATGGCGATGGCCGGGTTGCGCGGGTCGATATCCGGCGAAGTCATAAAGACATCGATATTGGGCAAGGATGATTCCAAATAAAAGCGGCAGACCGCTTGCACGGAAATTAAACTGGTGACATCGAAGGTGAGGGTGAACCAATCGCTCCATTCGTGTTTGTTCACGGTTTGGGTTTGGCCGTTGGTGTTGATCTCGATGGAATTGTTATCGATTGGTTTGAAGGTGACCGGTGTCTTGATGGGTACAATACGTTCATTAATTTTTGTATTGAGTTCGTCAATTTTCTCATCGGCTTCATACAACCCTTTGCGGGCTATTGAACCAACAACCGGTTTGCCTTTTTCATCGGTTTCTTTGACAAAATCCTTGCCGGTGCGCAGAAACAGTTGAATCGCTTCAATACGTTTGGAGAAATCTTCAGTTTGTAGATAGGAGTGCAGGGAATAAGGCTGGATTACATATTCGCCAAAAAAGGTTTCCAAAACCTTGCTGCTTTCCTTCTCGGCAAAATTGCCTTGAAACGTGATTAAATGGGCCTTCCATTCGCACCAGAGCAGGCGGGCATTTAGGCGTTCTTTTTCGAGACGGCGCCTTTCTTGATCTTCTACTGGGTCGTAGGGTCCCCAAATTTCTCCTTCATAAACATCATTTTCAATTTCTTTGAGCCCGATAATTTTTCCACCAAAAGTACTATCGCTGTCTACTTGCTTGTCTTTTTCGGGGTTATACAAAAAGTGATGAAATGTTGCCTGTTGTCCGCGAACATCTGGCACACCCAAGCCAGAAAGAACCCGCCCATGCGTAAGGTTTGATGGGGGGAAGGTGACAGGGACTTCGATCATGGTGGTGTCGACCCCCTTTTCGCTGAGCACATCCCAAAAGGCGGTGCCGCCCCGGAGCATTTTTGCTTTGGGCATTTTGACGGGGATTTCGCCGAACAAGAATTCTGCATATTCACGTCCGACAAAAGATTCTACGGTTGGTTGATAGCTGCCCACCGGACGGCGGAGAAAATCATAGACACCATGCTGTCCGGGATTGCCGCCTACTGCGAAGCATGACCAGGCAACGGGTGATTCAGGCGGTATGCAGGATTCGAGTCGAGACCATGTGCCTTGATCGCGCAATCGTTGTAGATTGGGGAGTTCAACCCACCATTTTTCAATCAACTCAGGGTCTGCGCCGTCAAATCCGAGTAATATCAAGCGTTTTTGGGTTTTGTAGCGTTCGGGCTTGTAGGGACGCAGGAAGTAATATCCAATCACGCCCCCAATCAGTATCAACAAAAATGTCCGCCGCAAAAAGCCGCGTTTTTTGGGCTTTTTGCTGCTGGTTGAGTTTTGAGTTGTTTGGGAAGTGTCGTTTGTCTGCTGGCCAGCCATTCTTAACCTCAATTCTTATTTATTAATCAACGATAGAAGATAATCCGGCAAAAAGTCTGATTCAGAAAACGAGCACAAAATATATAGTAACGCACGTATCTAACCTCTGCTGTATGTTATTGCAGGCGAGGACGCCTTCTGCGCTCCAAAAAGACTTTTTGCCGAATCGTCATAGAAGGAAGCTTATTTTTTATGATTGTAATGTGATTTTACCTTTTTTAACAGTAATAGGTCAGAGAATTGAAGTAATTCCCCTCCCAAGATTGGGAGTTTGCCGCGGCGGATAGGGGAGGGTTGAATGGAAGCCATACGTGAATCTTTTAATCCCCTCCTAATCTAATGTCATTAACTTAAGATCATACTGGGATGTTGAATCGGGAGGGCGAATCTCCTGATGAGCCGCTTGAACGAGAAACCGGCTCGGCGGGAGCCTCGCCCTCCCGTTTAAGTTAATGACATTGCCTTCTAACCTCCTCGCCACGGCGCGCAGATCCTATTTCATTGGGGGAGGAATGAGAAAGCAAATTATTTTCAGTAATATTCAATTATATTTGGTTAATCATTACAAATTCGATACACATTGGATAATGTACGAACAATTAGGCTGTTCTTGACGATGGCAGGAGTTGCCATGCACATTTCACCCAGATCGTTTGATTCAATCACGAGAAATTCGTTTCCTGCTTCAATGATATGAGTGACACCTTTTTCATCCAAGCAAAATACTTTTCCGTTATAAGCCCATGGGGATACCGTAAAGGATAATCCCCGCCCCATACGTTTATTGATGTAGATGGGGTCTCCGGTTTTGGCATCGTAACAACTCATTAAACCCCGGTCGAGCAATACGTAGATCAAATTATTATAAACAACAGGTGAGGGCATATATGGCCCACCTTGTTTCTGGCACCACGCGATAAATTCATTTTGGGTTTCATTTTCCTGCAATGAAATATCCCCATTGGCGCCGGGTTTGATAGCATAGAGCGGCCGCAGTTGATCACCGACATAGCCCGAACAAATGTAGAGAAGTCCATCTTTGGCAAAGGGCGTCGGCACCGCAATGTTCGACATGCCGCGAAAATTCCATAACAAGTTTCCTTCAAGATCATAGGAACGAACCCGATCGGAGCCAGCGGTGACGATTTCGGTTCGTTGGTTATTTTCCCAAATGTAAGGTGTTGTCCAGTTGCTGCCCTCATTTCGCTCGACTCTCCAAATCTGCTCGCCGGTCTTTTTGTCTAATGCCTCTAAAAAGGATTGATCGTCATTGTCATTCAAAATATATATCGCGTTTTTATGCAGGACGGGAGAAGCAGCGGTTCCCCAACCATGCCGCATTTTGACTGGTTCCCATTGCTTGTCCCATACCAAATTGCCCTCCATATCATAAACAAACAAGCCGGTATTGCCAAAATAAGCATACACACGTTCACCATCTGTTACCGGTGTTTCCGAAGCATATGTGTTTTTCAGATGACGGGGACCACTGGGCGTACTTTTATGTGCTGTTTTCTTCCAAAAGATTTCACCTGTTTCAAAATCAAGACACATCACAATCCACTCATGTACCTCATCCGGTTTGGGGCGTTCTCCCCCAAAATAGAGGCCTTTTTTGGGTTGCTCTTCTTCACCGGCTTTGATAACCGCAGTCAAAAAGATCTTGTTTTTCCACACAATTGGTGACGACCATCCCATTCCAGGAATGTTCTGTACCCAGGAAACGTTTTTCGTTGGGCTCCAGGTCTCGGGCAAATTTGGATTGTCTTCAACAGTGCCTGCGCCATCTGGTCCACGGAATTGATTCCAATACTCATCGGCAGAGAATGAAGAAGAAGGTGAAGCAAGCAACATGAATAAAAACAAAAGACAAATAAATTGTTGGAAATAAAATTTCATTAGTCTGGCCTTTCCAGAAAATGGTATTGAGATTTTAAAGAGCGGTTTTCTAAATTTGATAATACAAAAATTATTCACCGGAAGCGATGTTGATAATCACATTATCACTTTCAAGCAATCCCGGTTTGATATGGAGCCCAAGACCGGGTTCTTCTGCGGGTGTCACAAAACCGTCTACCGGCACGGGATAATTTTCGATGAATTCTGGGAATTGATGAGTGTAATGCGCGTATGTGCTTTCCATGTTCCAGAGGTTGGTTAGCGCAATGGCCACATGCATCGAAGCCAACCATAAGATGGGCCCACCATGCGTATGCGGCACAGTGGGGATGGAGTAGGTGTCGGCCAAATCGGAAATTTTCTTCGCCTCTGTGATGCCGCCGCACCAGGTGACATCCCACATTACGATATCGCATCCTTTCGCTTCGAGGAGTTCCCTATACTGGAACCGGGTCGCGAGCCGTTCGCTGACAAGAACCGGGATTGATGTTTCCCGCGCCAGAACCGAATAGGATTTCATGTTGTTTTGCATTAACATGTCTTCGACCCACATGATATTATAGGGTTCTAACGCTTGGGTGATTCGGAGCGAGCAGGGCAGGTTCCAAAGGCTATGAAATTCGATGGCAATTTCCATTTTCTCGCCAAGCGTATTGCGGATGCGTTTGATCCAATCGAGGCCTTCTTCGATGTCTTCAGCGGAGATGTACGAACCACCGTTTCTTCTCCCGATGGGGTCAAAGGGCCAGATTTTTATGCATTTGATTCCACGGTCATACAGAAACGACACGATTTTCTCGATGTCATTCTCATTTGTCCATCCATCTTTGATTTCACCACGCGAGGTTTGGTAAACGCGAATTGCATCACGGGCTTTTCCACCGAGTAATTGATAAACGGGGAGCCCCGATGCCTGCCCGACAATGTCGTATAATGCGATATTCACTGCCGAGATAATCCGCATTTCCGCACCGCCGGTTACATTAAAAGCCGCCCGGGAATACATATCACGCCATATGCGTTCGATCTGGCGGGCATCTTTTCCAATAAGCATATATCCCAAATCATTGAGAGCGCCTGCTTGAGAGCCTGAAAGAGGATAGGTTTCGCCGGTTCCGACAATTCCCTGGTTGGTGTGGATTCGCACCCATGTCCAATGGGCGTTCTTGAATCTGACAGATTCGACTTTCGTGATTTTAATTGGCCCCAAACTTTCGACAGCAGAGGCAATCGAAGGCGAAAACCAACTGCTGCCAATAGCAGCGCTAACCCCAAGGCCGGTTTTTTTCAAAAAATTTCGTCTGGTAAGGTGGTTTTGATTCATTGGATTTGTTCAATGTGATTTATAAAAAATCAATTTCTGTTACGTTGAATGACTATACCACTCAAATGTATGGTAAACAACAGTCCATCTAAAATTGGCATAAATATGTATGCAATAAAAAAATGTGGAAGTATGATTTCAGTATTTATTATCAATAAAACTCATATTTCATGACTATTGAAATTGTGGGATAAAAAAGGACTGAAAGGAGACGGTAGTTTTAACTGAATTTCAGGATTGTTGCAAGAAAAGCACACCGGCTAGAAGCCGGTGCTACACTTTGACAAAATCAAATGTCATGGAGTACTAGAAACATCCAGAATTTGTTTAGACAGAAAACTGGGGTGGCTGGTGTTCAGCCACCCCAGATGTGGTTGTGAAATTAATTGCGATCTTGCTAAAATTTTGTGAGGACGACGTTTACCGGTGCACCGACCAGCTAGTGATGCCGGTTGTGTCGAGAACTCTTTCCAGCGCATCGCCACCGAACAGTGAGAAGGATTCATCGGAGATGTCGTAGAGCAACATGTAGGTGTCGCCGGTGTCTGAATCGTCGATCCAGATGACCAGACGGTCGTCGGTTGCGGTGGCGCCCGGAAGAATTGCAACACCGCGCGAGTTCATAAAGGATACCGGATCTTCAGCGGAACCGTTATTGTTTGAGACGGCTTCGAATAGTTCTGTCTCCGTGAAGAGTACCGAAGAGGTTGGAGAGTTGAAATCAAATCCGTTGCCTGAGTCGGTCCATGTCACTTCGATAATCTGGTTTCCACTGAAGGTGCCAAAGTTCGATAAGTACATTGTAGTTGTGGAAGAATCAGGTTGGCGAACGGCCAGACCATTGTGGAAGTCTACGGAAAGCTCGTCGGTGTCCAGGCCGGCGCCCGCTGAACCAATATCGTTCCATGAAATACGCGTCGTTGAAGAATCGGAGGTGTTACCTTCGACAACGATCAGTTCGTCATTGCCAAATCCGCCTTCAGGCAGCTCATCGTAGAGGAAATAGAGCGAATCGCTGAAGGTCACAAGCCCCTGGATGGCCACATTGCCGGCAATCGAAGTGGGTGTGATTTCACTTGTAGATGGTGAGCCAAGTATGTCGGAGATCAGGTGGACCGTGTCGTTCGCACGGTCGGGGACGATCGCATCGAACTGGGTTCCTTGGTCGATGACCGCAAGGTCGCGTACGTCATTGATATTGGTGATGGGGGAGCCGACCGTTGCTGTCGCCGCGTCGAAAACAAATACGTCGCCCGCGCCGGATGCAGCGTCACTCGTCATACCGAACAGCCAGCTGGTACCGCTAATAAAACCAATGGCGCCGGTGTCTTCCAAAGCCGCGCCTTCGGTGATGGAGCCGCTATCGGCAGCCACGTCGAGCATGACGAAGTCGCCTGGTGTTGCATTATTCGTGAACACGATTGTGTCTGGTGCGGTTGCGAGCGTTCCATACTCTGGAGAAACAGAAACTTGTGCCAGAGCCGCCGCGGGGAACGCCGCGATTACAGCCAGAGCCAGAAAATGCTTAAAATTCATATTCATCTTCCTCCTTGTTGTGAGTTAGTATCCCCGCTAAAAAGCGGGAATTTAGATTATTGTAAATACCTTTTAACATACCCAAAAGGTGATGAGATTGTCTTATTTCTATCAAGGATTTATCTGCGTGATCCAGTATGCAATTAGGATAATCATTGAGATAATTGCAAGTACATTGAGAATGAAAAATTAATCAAGTAATTGTGGAAGGGGATTGGTTTTTATTCAAATCACAGCTCAACCGATATTAAATTCAAAAAAAATAGATTGTTGCCGAAAAGAGAACGTAGGTGGTATAACCTTTATTCTGTGCTTAAATGAAGTAAGTTAAATCCAACAATATAGAATGATGATCCAACTCAACATTTGAATACAATAATGTATTGGGGAGAGTGGATTGGAATCGCCTATTAAAGAGCCTCCAAAGAGTGTGTATGAAGCGCTTTGGTATACTGGGCCTAGTTTTATATTAAGCGCTGCTCTTGTCGGATCAGGTGAACTGATTGTCACCACTGCGCTGGGCGCGCAGGCGGGATTTACCTTGCTTTGGTTCATCATATTTTCATGTGTGGTGAAAGTGGCGTTACAGGTTGAATATGGCAAACACTGCATTTGTTATGGGGTGCCGACCTTTCAAGCGTGGAATGCCAAAGTGCCTGCGAATCGCATTCATTGGGCGAATATTCTTGCGGCGATATTTTTTGGAACGCAGCTCATCGGCCTGGGTGGAGTGCTTGGTGGAACCGCGCAGACGTTGGAATACGCTCTCCCCTTCCTGCCTGCAACTATTTGTGTGGTGATAGTAATGATTTTGCCGCCATTGATGATTTTTCATGGCAAATATGCTCCCATTGAACGAGTCGCCGCTTTTTTGAATGTTGTGTTTACCCTTTCCATTGCGTATTGCGTGATCGCGATTCAACAAACGCCTTTTGCTTATTCTCTTCAGGATTTGGGGTTGGGTTTTACATTTCAGCTGACTCAAGAAACCTTTATGATGGCGGTCGGTTTGTTTGGCATTACGGGAATGGCTGCCGCTGAGATTGTTACTTACCCCTATTGGTGTGTAGAGAAGGGATACGCTTTATGGACGGGACCGCGAGACAATACAAAAGAGTGGCTGCAACGGGCACAAGGGTGGATTGGCGTCATGAAGTTGGATGCCATTGTTTCATTAATTGTATATACCACCGCGACTTGCGCGTTTTATTTGCTTGGTGCTGCGGTATTATCGATGCAGGAAGAATTGGCAGACGGCACGGAACTGATTCTGCAGCTCTCCTCCATCTTTACGGAAGTATTGGGTGGATGGTCGGTTGGCATATTTATGCTGTGTGCGTTTTTTGTGTTGTTTTCAACTATGTTTGGCGCAACGGCCGGCGCTACCCGCGTTTGGACGGATTTGTTTGGCATCTTCAGATGGATTGACCCAAACAATGCAACACACAGATGGTGGTCGATTGCGATTCTGGCTTGGTTGAACCCTGCTATGTGGGCACTTTCTTATACGCTGTTTCAAAAACCGCTTTTTTTGGTAATACTATGGGGGATATCGAATTCGCTGTTTTTGGTTGTTGTAGCGTATCAAGGGTTGTTATACCGCTATAAGCAAAATTTTCCGGAACTCAAACCTGGAATTTTTTATGATGGAGCGCTGTGGCTTGGGTTTTTGTCATTTGTCGCGTTGGCTATCACGGCGTTTTTCGACATGATTCGTGATGTACTGTCTCGCTTTTTCAATTAAAATCTTTACAATAAAACTTTACCTTGAAAGGAAAGTATTATGTTACCCCGTGTTGCCCTGGTTGAGCAATCATTCCCACGTCCACAAATCCAGTCATTAGAGACCGCGATTATCGAACCGTTAAAAAATGGTGTGATTCCGATTGAGAAATTGAACGGGAAATCGATAGCGGTTGGAGTGGGCAGCCGTGGTATCACCAATATTGCCGGTATCACCAAAACCGTAATTGATGGATTAAAGGCGGTTGGGTCGAATCCGTTTATTTTCCCTTGCATGGGCTCTCATGCCGGTGGAACGGCGGAAGGGCAAATGCATTTATTGCAGGAATATGGTCTAACACACCAAACGATGGGTGTGCCGTTTCAGGCG
Organism: uncultured bacterium; assembly: GCA_964516245.1. Taxonomy (GTDB): domain Bacteria; phylum Hinthialibacterota; class Hinthialibacteria; order Hinthialibacterales; family Hinthialibacteraceae; genus CAZEZQ01. The sequence continues at coordinate 10,614 of CAZEZQ010000101.1, forward strand.
ACTATGGATACTGTGGAAATTGAACCCACCGATGATGGTATTCCTGTTTATATGGACAAACACGCGTATGAATCAGATGGAATTTTTCTGATCAACCGGGTGAAACAGCATACCGATTTTGAAGATATTATTGAAAGCGGCCTGCACAAAATGACGGCCATCGGGTTGGGCAAAAAAGTGGGTGCGTTTGCCTGCCATAGCCGGTCTTCATTGTTCCCCTATGGCTATGTCATTCGCACCGTGGCCGAACGCAAACTGGCCACGGGCAAGATTTTGGGCGGCGCCGCAATTATTGAAAATGCCTATCATGAAACCGCCAAAATAGAGATTGTCCCC
>CAZEZQ010000102.1:0-1005 GCA_964516245.1 uncultured bacterium
TAGCCAAAACACGCTAAAGCTTGCTACTTTGCTGGATGCACTTTCGCATCCGGCACGTTTACAGATACTGTTTCGTTTAGCGGAGCATAACGGCTGCATGGCATCCTCCGTGTCAAGCAGGATTCCGCTGTGTCAATCTACCGTATCACAGCACATGTTGAAACTTAAGAATGCGGGACTGATAAGCGCTGCGCCGGAAGGCGTTTGCCAGATATACATGATCAATTACGAAACAATGATCCATCTCAGGGACTTTTTTAATGATTTCATGGCCCGGATTGAAGACCTGAAAAACCAAAGAAAGGATTGCTCCTTCTCACAAGTCCCTGACATCAAATTAGAAAAAAGCGCAACAAAGTAATGATGAAAAATACCAGGGAAACAGCAAAAGAAATGGCATCGATCCTGAACCTATGTTCGTCGGTGGTCGGGGTTAAAATGGTTTGGCAAAACGATAGTGTACCATCAGGTATAAAATTCCTTTCAGGTCACCGGTACTGCCAGGCTTTGATGAAGGCGCGGTATGGTATGCATGTTTTGCTCGATGCTGAAGGTATCGCCTGTCCTGCTGCCGCTGCTGCTTTTGGTTTCAAACCCCTTCCCAATGGATTAAGGACGGGTAAAGGATTGGTAGGTTTTGGTATCGTAAACAAAGAGGCCATTGGCAGGGCCATGTTCGAAGGCATGACAACCATACCGCAAGGCAAGCTAAAAGCCCTCTACCTGTTCCCGCTTGAAACTGCCACAATCAAACCCCATATCGTAGTAGTGGAAGATGAGACTGAAAAACTAATGTGGATTGCCTTAGCTTACCTAAACATAAAAGGCGGGCGCCGGGTAGACAGCAATACAGCCATTCTGCAGGCGGCTTGCGTTGATGCTACGCTGATACCTTTTAAAGAACAAAGGCTAAACATGAGTATGGGTTGTTACGGCTGCCGGGATGCAACCGATATCGGACCTAACGAAACCGTGTTGGGTTTTCCGTTTAAAGATTTTGCCGCC
>CAZEZQ010000102.1:1015-10810 GCA_964516245.1 uncultured bacterium
ATTCCCAAGTCGCGGAGTAAGAATGCCCTGGTCATGTTAAAGAGGAAAGAAGCAGAATAACCATGTCGGTAATGATGATCAGGCATACATTTCCATGCTTCATTTTGTTAATGTTCAAAACACATCCCCTTCGCAGAGTTATAAGGGTTGACAGCCTGAAGTCGATCCCCCGGATTATGAAAATACCGTCACCTTAAGTTTTGATTTTAAAGTGTAGAAAATGATAAAGAGTTCATCCATATTATTTGTATTCATATTAGCATTTAGCTACAGACTTTATGCTCAGGAATCCTTTACATTGACACAGTTGCTTGACAGCGCTTTGCAGGATAATTACATGCTACAGGCAAACGAAACACAGCGAAGAATCAAGCAATATGAGATAGAGGTTTTAAAAACCAATTACCAGCCGCAAATAAGCACCTCTGCCAGCATTTCGTATTGGAAGTTTTTATTGCCCAACAAAGAAAGATTGTTGGGTGCCTCCCTTACGGACGTTTACAATGACATTTCCATTTACCAGACTGTTTATGATTGGGGACAAAACAGGGAGAAGAAAAAAATAGTCGAAGATGAGGTGCTAATAAATGATGAACTTAGAAAGCAAATCGCTGCCACCATTATCTGGGGTGTTTCCGATGCTTAATTTGAAGCCCTGAAAGCCCAATCAGAAATAGCCGTTCACTTCAGCGCCATTGAACAACTAAATTCACAACTTCAATACGCAGAAAACCTGTACAACATCGGCAGGATTTCAGGACTGGATGTCTTAAAGATTAAAGTAGGGATCTCTGTGGAAGAAAAAAATCTCCAAATATCTCAAAGTGATTTGCAAGACCGGCTAATACGATTAAAACGGCTTTCCAATCTCCATGAAAATTCAGAAATCCAGGTCATTGATAGCTCTGATTCTTTGTTTCAGGCCTACCGGGATATGACATTTATTTCAGACGAATTGTTTGCCGAAGCTTTCCATCGCCATCCTGCCCTTACTGCCTTCAATCTTGAAATGAACCTGGAAAGCAAACAAAAGGAGGTTTTACGCTTAGAAAACAGGCCTGAATTTTTCGGATATACCCTGGCAACCTGGGCGGATGGCTCCATTCCTTTTTCCAACAATTTTAACTATAACATCGGCCTTGGCCTCCAGTACACATTTCCATACCTGGGAGGCGGCGGTTACAAGGTTAAAATGCTGCAAAACGATCTACGGGTTTCGCAAATGGCGGAGGAAAAAAAGCAGGCGTTTCTTGATATCAAAAAAGAAATTGAAACGGCACTTAATGAAATATACCAGGGTAAAAGCGAAATAAGGCAAAACGAAAAGATCATCTATCTGGCTGAAGAAACCCTCAAAAATGCCTGGGCGCTTTACCAAAGCGGGCAAGGCAACATTATCGATGTACTCGATGCGCAGTCTGTACTTACTGAAGCGGCAATTCATCGCGGACAATCGGTATCAGCCTATCTTCAATCGCTGGCAAAGCTTAATTACTTTATTGGGAGTGATGATTATCCATTTTAATGCTTAAGAATTATGAAATTTAGATTTAACCATATCGCAATGCTTGCCATTGCAGGACTAACATTTCAGGCTTGCAATTCCGGAGATAGTAATGACATCCAAAAGCAAGCTCCAAAAATGCCGCTTGTAAAAGTGCAACCTGTTGTGAAAACCACGATGGTATCTGTAATGGATATAACCGGTACGATACAGGCAAATAAGGTAAGCGAGGTCAAATCGCCGGTGGATGGCGTAGTGGAAACCCTTTTCGCCCGTGAAAACGAGAATGTAGAGAAAGACCGTATCATCGCTGTGGTCAACCCGAACGACAGGGTAGCCCTGATTGCCAGCAACCAGGTCCGCATCCAGGAATTAGAAAGTAAAATTAAAATGGCCGGCCCGGAAACAGAAGCTCAACAAAAACTGCAGGAAGATTTGGAAAAGGCTGCAAATAATCTGGAATATGCTAAAAAAATGTATCAACCGGTACCGGTCATCTGCCCTATGAACGGGATGGTTACCACCCGCTGGCTTGACCAGGGCAGCCAGGTAATTGCTAAGGAAAAGATCCTGACCATAAGCGATATGGGTTCATTGGTGGTAAAAACCGAGGTAAACGAACATTATTTTACCACGATAAAGCAAGGCAAAAAAATAACGGTGATGTTAAATGCTTACCCCGGCGACACCCTATCCGGAACTATTTCGCTTGTTTATCCTCAGATTGATCCTTCGACCCGATCAGTTAAATTTGATGTGAAAGTGCAAGCCAATGGCAGGAAGTTATTCCCGGGGATGATGGCGACTTTAAAAATACCTGTTGCAGCCCGTGAAAATACCATAGCCGTTAATCCCGATGCCGTGCTTACAGGTCCCGACAATAAAAACTTTCTCTTTGTGGTAGATGAAGATAGTATTGCCCACAAACGAGGTGTCTATACCGGTATTTCCGGTGAACAGAAAATTGAAATCACCGAAGGACTTCAGGAAAATGAAAGAGTGGTCGTCTTGGGTCAGGAAATGCTGAAAGACGGCATAAAAGTTAAAATCACAGGGAGGCCAAAAAACGTGAAGAAATGAAGCTGACAGTACAATCCATAAAACACCCTGCCGGAACAATCATGCTTATGATTGTAGTCATGGTTGTGGGAGTAGCGGGTTTTTTCCGTTTGCCCACCAACATGCTCCCCGACATTACCTATCCTATGGTAAAGGTGTATGTATATTTGCCCGGCGCCACACCCGAGCAAATGGAAAATGAAGTGGCCTCGGTTATAGAACGGAAAATGGCCACAGTCGATAACCTCGATTACATTGAATCGACCTGCGAAGAAGGCATTTACACCCTGCTGGTCAATTTTGATTTCAGTGTAAATCGTGATGTGGCTTACCAGGATGTTTTGGCAAAAATGGGTTTGGTGAAAAAAGAGCTGCCACAGGAAATTTTGGAACCGGTCGTCTTTAAAGCCGATCCGTCGCAGCTTCCTGTAGTGGAAATCCTTGTTTCTTCAGAAAATATGAGCCTCACTCAACTCCGCACATGGATTGAAAATGAATTCCAGGAGCAGTTTGCTTCTGTTAAGGGCTCGGCAGGCACAGCTTTATCAGGGGGTATGATGCGGGAAATCCGGGTTCATATAGATCCACTAAAACTGCAAGGATACAATATTTTTTTAACGGAAGTTAGCAACCGGTTGAAAAATGAAAACATCGACATGACCGGGGGTCGTGTCGTAACAGGCACTAGAGATTACATCATACGTACCTACGGAGAATTTCAGTCGTTACGCGATATTGAGCGCCTGATCATCCGCAAACAGAATAGCGAAGGGCAGGTTTTGTTAAAAGATGTTGCCCGCATTGAGGACCATCACGGCTTGCAACGCATTCGCACCAAATACAACGGCAAAGAAGGGGTGCGCATCTCCATATTTAAACAGGCCGATGCAAATGCGGTAACCGTATCCGACCTCATTGCCGAACGGATGGAAGAGCTCAGAAAAGAGCTTCCACCTACTACTCATATTGATATGATTTACGATCAGGCCGAATATGTGCGCCTGGCCACCAACGGGGTACGCGATGCCATGTTGCTGGCAGCGTTGCTGGTGACGCTGGTGACGGCTTTTTTCCTTTCGAGTTGGCGAAGGGTGTTGGCGCTTGTTTTAAGCCTACCGGTAACCTTGCTTGGAACATTCTTTCTGATGGAACTACTGGACTTCTCTATCAACATTTTCACCTTAGGGGGGCTTGTAGTAGCCATGACCGTGGTGCTCGACAACAGTGTAGTGATGCTCGAGAACATTACCCGTATCCAGGAAACCGAACCCGGAACGCACAACCAGGTATCCAAAGGGGCGCTTCAGATAAGCGGGGCTATCATTACGGCCACCCTTACCTTCTTATCGCTGTTTGTTCCCTTTTTGCTTATCCCGGGATTGGCCTCGCTGTTGTTTCGTGAACTGGTGATTACCATCGCCATCATCATTTTCCTTTCTATGGTTGTTTCTCTTACGGTAACACCTATGCTCATGGCGCTTTTCTATCCCGAGGGCAAACCGGTTAAACAAACGCATTCGTTTATTGCCCGTATCTCCGATAAGTTTATCAATGGCTTAATCTTTATTTATAAACCTGTACTTCACTGGTCGTTAAAACTCCGCTGGCTGGTGCTTACCCTTTTTATTCTTTTGCTAATACCTGGGTACCATTACCTGAAAAAAACGGGGTCTGAATTTTTGCCGAAGGCCGACGACGGACTGATAACCGTAAAAGTAATTATGCCCACCGGCACATCCATGGAAGAAACAGACCGGGCACTTGAACAAGCCGAAAAAATTATTGCACAACAAAAGTACATTTATGGCTATGCAACACTTGCAGGAGGTAAGGTGTGGGGCTTGGTAACCACCGAAAACAGTTTCGAGGGCGAACTGAACATCCAGCTGGCGCCGGCAGCCGAAAGGCCGATGACTACCGATGACTACGTGGAGCAATTGAGGCCGAGAGTAATGAAAGCCGTCAAGGCTCCAGGAGCAACCATAAAAGTATTTCATACAAAAATGAAAGGCATCCGCCGAACCGGTCAGTTTGATATTGAGCTTGAAATACTGGCGCCACGGAGCGAATTGATGCAAAATATTTTCATGCAGGCAAGCGCTTTGCAAAAAGAGCTAAAAGACCTCGAATACCTGTCTGGACTCGACATCTCGCTGCGCCTGACCAAACCCGAATTTCAAATTCGGGTGGACAGGCAAAAAGCCTTCGACCTGGAATTAAGTTACGAAGAAATAGGTAACACGGTAAAAACCTTGGTGGGCGGCACTGTTCCCACCCGTTATAAAGACGGGGCGTACTATTACCCCATCCGCATAATTACCGATGAGCGGGAAGTAACTTCATCATCAGATCTCGAAAATATTTACCTGCATACATCAAAGGGGGCAAAAGTTCCTTTAAATGCCGTTGCCGAAGTGATAAAAGCCCTTGGGCCGGTTCAAATAGACCGCAAAGACCAGGACAGGGTAATAAAAGTAACCGCCAACGTTGCCGGAACCAGCGTAGGCGATGCCACAACGGCATTAAAACAAAAATTGGCAACCTACAACCTGCCGGCCGGCTACCGGCTCAACTATGGCGGGCAATCGCAAATGCTGTCGGAAAACATACAACAAATGGCTATTATTTTACTTTTTGCCCTTTTCCTCGGCTATGCCGTAATGGTATTGTATTTCGAAAGTTTCCTGAAACCCTTCATCATCATCATCCGCATACCTCTTTCGCTGGCTGGTATTTCATACGCTCTTTACATCACAGGCACGCCTTTAAGTGTAACGGCCTTAATCGGGGTAATAATGCTCACGGGCATGGAAATCAACAACGGGGTGCTATTGCTCACCTTTATTGATGAACTGAGGATAAAAGGGAAAAGCATGATAGCGGCCATTAAAGAAGCAGCGGTTGTACGTTTACGCCCGATACTTATAACTGACATCAACAGCTTGTTCGGCTTAATTCCCCTGGCATTTGCTTTGGGAGATGGCACAGAAATGCTAAAACCTATGGCCATAGTTGTTATTGGTGGATTGTTGTTTGGACTGTTGCTGGTGTTTATTTTCATCCCGGTGGTATATGCAATTTTGTACAGGGATAACTTGAAAATGAATCAACTTGACAATTAAGAATTCAAAATACCTTACCACGGGGCAAAAATTACGGTTAAAGGCGTACGCAACGACAATCCGCCGTTTATGAAGGAAATCACTTACCGGCTGGAAGTGGACACCGAAGCCGACGATAAAAAGATTGGTAACTGGCATAAAAATGTTTTAAAGTTCGGAACCATTACCAATACGGTGAACCGGGCTTGTAAACTTGAAGGTATAATGGTAAAACAAAAATGATGAGACTAACAAAAAAGCCAACACTGCAGAAATTTGACATCGAAAGAGTCAAGCACATCGCCTCTGCCCGGCGACTTTGAAGCGACAAAAAAAAAGAAGCTGTATTAATTGATATGCGTGAAATGGACGAAGTAGCCCGCGAGTAGTTTCCGGTGGAAAATGTGCTTCCCATTATATCTGGGTCATCATGGAAAGGCAGGCCAATATGGTAAAAGACCAGAGCATTATTCTGGCATGTCAATGCGGGGTGTGCAGCGTAAAAGTAGCCAATTTTCACAAAGTATAAGAAACCGGTTCTGCTTCAGTAAAATAAATTTGCTTTTGTTTCAATAATATCGTAATATTGCGATATCTAAATAAAACAATATGGGAGCAACCAAATTAGGTGTTTATACAGGACAACAAGAGGATTTGGCCAACGTCGCCAAAGTACTTGCCCATCCCTGCCGGATCGCCATCATACAGGAACTGTTCAAAAATCAACATTGCCAATGCGGAGAACTGGCCACGACAATGGGACTGGCACAATCAACTATGTCACAACACCTTAAAGAATTGAAAAATGCAGGCCTGATCAAAGGTAGTATCGACCATTCAAGGATGTGTTATTGCCTTTCCGATAAAGGAGTAGACGATTTGAAAGCGTTTTTGGATCAAATTAAAAAAACCTCAAAATTGAATATAGAAAACTGTTGTTAAAATAAATGATTATGAAAAAACTGGAAATATTTGAACCTGCATTATGTTGTTCAACGGGCGTTTGTGGTCCTGAGCCGGACCAGCATTTAATTGAACTTCAGAATATTATCAACTGGTTAAAAAAGGGCAACATAGACGTACAAAGATATGCTATTAACCAACAACCGCTTGCTTTCACCAAAAACGAAAAGGTGAGAGATTTTATCAGGGTCAATGGCCCCGGCAAACTGCCCATCATAATATTGGATGGCGAAATAAAAAAGACAGAAGATTATCCAACCCCGGATGAATTAAAAACCTGGATACCTTCTCTAATTGGAATAGTGCAGGAAAACAATATTTTAGGTCAATTCAGCTAAATGTATGAAAGCTAACATAACGCTCTATACTGTACCTCAGGAAGCCTGCGATAGCAGGAAAATGAACTGGCGTCAAGCGGGAGAAATGTTGCGACAACATCTGCATAAAACCCTTGGAGACCAGGTTAATTTTTGGCATACGGAGTTTATGAGCGAAAACTGGTTTAACGATATTGCCGCCCAGGAATTGATGGAAAAAGAAAACCTCAATTTTCCCTTTGTGATGATAAATGGGGAGCTGGCATTTTCAGGCGAAAAAATAAACATTTCAAAGGTTTTACGATTGGCAAAAGCAGCTATTTTAAGTATATAAATTATGAACACACAATATATTTTCTTTTCGGGAAAAGGCGGCGTTGGGAAGAGCAGCATGGCGGCTGCTACTGCCGTTTATCATTCTGAGAAAGGCAACCGTACCCTTCTCGTTTCCACCGATCCGGCCGGAAATCTGGGCGATATTTTCGAAATGGAAATCAGCGTCAACTATGTTTCAGTGTCTCCTAACCTGGAGGTGGTACAACTGGATGCCGACAAAATCACTGATGCCTACAAAAACAAAATATTGGCGCCACTGGCCGAAATACTGGAGGGCGAAGCGCTGGAATCGGTGAAAGAACAATTCAATGGAGGCTGTACAGTAGAAATAGCCACGTTCGACCGGTTTACAGATTTCCTAAGCGATACCGCCTACGATTACATCATTTTCGATACGGCTCCAACAGGTCATACATTAAGACTAATGACTCTGCCGGGAGAATGGAACGATTATATTGCGAAAAGCGCTCAAGGCAGCGGACAAACATGCATTGGTCCTGTATCGCAAATTCAGGATGCCAAAGGAAAATATGAACATGCCGTCCGGGTAATGCAAGATCCTTCAAGAACCATCATAAATTTGGTTGCCCGGCCTGAAAAAACTTCCGTGTATGAAACACAACGCGCCAAAAAGGAGCTTGAAAAAACGGGTATCCATAATTATAGGATCATTATCAATGGAATTATTCCCGATGAAGTGGGTAGTTCCGGCACCTTCTCCAAACTGAAAAAAAAGCAAGCCCGGTTTATTCGTGAATTGACAGACGTAGGGGCACCGGTAATGGAGGTGCCAATGCAAGCCGGCGAAATAAAAGGCTACCAGATCCTCAGACAATTTGCCGACATTGTTTACAATAAAAAGAAGAGCATTATTTCTTCAAATTATGGCAATGTTGATGAATTTGACAATTTTGTTCCTCCACAGGAACTTATTCGACTTATAAAGCCCCAAAATAAAAAAAGGATCCTTGCATTTACCGGCAAAGGGGGAGTTGGGAAAACCGTTGCCGCTTGTGCCGTAGCAACGCAAGTCGCTCACGAAGGAAAAACCCTGCTAATCACGACCGATCCGGCAGCGCACATCGGCCAGGTACTCGATGAGGAGGTAAACCACTATCCGGTCAATATCAGCCCGAACCTATGGGCGACAAACATTGACCAACGAATAGCTGGCGAAGAGTACAAATCTAAGATCCTGAGCGACGCGCGTGAGCAAAATTATAGTGAAGAGTTGAAGACTTCTCTCGCTGAAGAGCTTGAATCGCCCTGTACCGAAGAAATAGCGGTTTTTCAAAAATTTGCGCAACATATTACCGATGGCCAGTGGGAATATGTCGTTATCGATACCGCCCCAACCGGCCATACCCTGCGGTTGCTGGAGCTTCAGTTTGATTTTCAACAACAACTTGAAAGCAAAGGGAAAACGGGCGACCCTGTGTCAAAACAAAATGAATTGATCAACCAGGTAATCGAATCCCTGAAAGATCCGGCGGTTACGCGCTTTTTTATGGTTGCATACCCGGAGTATACGCCCCTTCACGAAAGTAAAAGAGCTGCAAATGATTTGAGAAGGGTAGGCATTAACATCGCCGGCGTATTGATCAACCAGATTTTAAATAAGGACGATTGCAAGAGCGATTTTGCAAGCTCCCGATGGAAAATGCAACAGCATTACCTTCAAATCGCACGGGAATTATTTGATTTGCCCTTATTTGCGTTGCCCCTGTTAGAACAGGAAATAGCAGGCTCAGAAAGAATAGAGGATTTTAGAAAAGCCATATTTAAGACTGAAGTTAAATTTGTTATTAATTCTTAAACATAAAAAAATGAACATTTCAAATGAAGCTATTAAGGCTCTAAAAAACCAACTGACACCTGAACAGCAAAAGAACCAAATAATTCGTTTTTTTGCCACCCAGGGTTGTTGCGGCCCTTCGATACAAATGTCGGTCGTAAACGATACACAAGAAACTGATGAAAGCTTTTCAAAGGATGATATCCGGTTTGGTATTGATCAGGATGTAAGAGAGATGTTGCAGAATGTAACACTGGTTTTCACAGACCGCGGCTTTAAGCTCGAGGGGTTTCAGTCAACGGGATGTTGTTAAAAGACAAAATGATTTTTTACTATGAGTATAACAATTCAAAAAGCTTCGAAACAGCAAAAGAGAATAGGTTTTTTCGAAAAACACCTCACCCTTTGGGTGGCTCTGTGTATTGTGGGTGGAATTTTAATCGGTTCGTTCGCAGCCGATACCATGCGGTTTTTAAGCAAAATGGAAATCTACCGGGTAAATATCCCCATTGCCATTTTAATATGGTTGATGATTTTTCCAATGATGCTCCAGATTGATTTTTCGAGCTTCAAAAATGTCCGTATCCAGTGCGACCCGCAGAATTGTCTCAAATCTATGACTTTCAATTAAATAACAATATTCAATTTACAGCTATTTGTTATTTTTATTAATCATCGTATATTTGCGATGAACAATTAATTTAAAATGAGCAGAACATT
>CAZEZQ010000103.1:0-1363 GCA_964516245.1 uncultured bacterium
GTCTGCCCCGAATGCTGATTTCACTAAAGATAAAACCATTCTGAGAGAGATTTTCGCACAATTCACAAGTTAGAATCTAAAACATTTGTTATAAAATTGTTAGAAAAAAAGCGATAGATTTTTCTCCCAATCGCAAAATAGCAATTGGGAAAATAATAAAACGCTGGTTGTTTTGCAAAATTCAAGTTACAATGAAATACGTTTTTTCTTTCATCGTATAGAAAAGGTATAAATCACAATAACAGTTTATGAAAATGACTAAAAACACCTGGATCTCTTCAATGTTTGTTCGGCCACTGCGTTATATCTATTTAAAGACCATTCGGCAAAACGGTTCTCCCAATCAAATTTCCATGGGAATGGCATGGGGAGTCTGCCTTGGATTGATTACACCGCCAGGCCCGCAAATGGTCATCGCGTTTATCACTTCTACGATTATCGGTTTGAATCGAATAACATCCGTACTCGGAGTTTGGATATCCAATCCTTTTACTTTTCCCATTATTTATCCTGCCCAAGTGTGGCTGGGGAGCACAATTTGCGGTTTGGACATCAATTACAAAATCCCTAAAAATTTTCAGGATTTTATGATCTTATTGAAAGATAAGGAAAGTCATTGGGATCTTTTGCTATCACTGGGAACCGGCGCATTCATTTTCACTATTATTATCACTCCCATTTCTTTTTACCTTACCCGATTTTGCGTGATTCGTTATCGAGCGAATAAAGCGTTGCGTCGCGCGCAAACCCGTCAACGTTATTCCGTGCGCCTTCCTCAAGGCAATCAAGCCGAATCTGAAACTACGGGTTGATCGCACTATAGATAACCGTATCATTTTTTTCATTCACTCTAAAACGAATATCAAATTTCTCAACGGTGCAATGTATGAAAATATTCGACAGCCATTTGCATTTGAATTCTCCAGAATTTGAAGGGCGGGAAGCGCAAGCCTGGCACGAAGCCAATCAAAACGGTGTTGTGGAGGGAACCGTAGTTGGGTATGACATTGAGAGCAGCCGGCGCGCCATTGAGATTGCGAAACAACTCGATGGCATCTATGCCACAGTGGGGGTTTCACCACACGATTATGAAAAAGCCCCTATAGATTACATCGAACAGATCAAAGCATTGGTTCACGAACCGGAAGTAGTTGCCATTGGTGAAGCGGGACTAGAATATCACTACCCCGCCGGTTCACCTGAGTTTCAACGCGGACACTTTTTACGCCAGATCGGCTTGGCGGAAGAATTTCAAAAACCGTTGGTGGTTCATCTTCGTGATGCCAATGAAGACATGCTGCAAATATTGCACGACCGCCGCCCCACCATCCCAATGATCCTCCACTGTTTTACCGGCTCTATG
>CAZEZQ010000103.1:1373-10809 GCA_964516245.1 uncultured bacterium
ATGGAACTTATGCGAGCCGCGGTTGAACAGGGCCATTATATTTCATTTTCAGGGATAGTGACCTTCAAGAACGCCAAAGAGATTCAAGCCATTGCAATCGAAACACCTTCTGATTTCATTTTAATTGAAACCGACGCACCCTATCTCGCGCCAACCCCCTACCGGGGAAAACCATGTGAGCCATATATGATTGCAGCCACGGTCAAAAAAGCCGCGGATTTACGGGGAGAAGATCCCCAAGCATTTGCCGAACAAACACGGCAAAACGCACAACGAGTGTTTGGATTGCCAATTGTTAATGGGTAGGCGGCAAAATCGTAATTTTAGTTTTCTTCCTCGTTTTCTTCCTCAATAAAAAACGTTTTTGCATGTTCGTCAACATTTTCTTTGATCTGATTGCGAATGGTTTCAAATGAATCTTTATTGATCTTCAATTTTTTCAAGGCGATTTTGCTGGGGGGATATTTCACTTGTTCCAATTCAACCCCATATCCCAAATCCAACACGATAGAGACCGCAATATTCACAATAGAAGGCAATATGCCTTCGCCTGGCGCTTTTTCGGGAAAGCGGTGATAGCGAATGGAATAGGTTAAATCTTGGGGAAAGCTCCATTGATCCGCCAGCATTCCCCCCAATTCATCATGGGATATACCCAGCACTTGTTGCTCGGCTTCGATTTGAGTTAATCCTTCGTTGATCATTAATTCGATGATGCTGTCGGCTGAATCTTTGATTTTAATTCCAATTAATACCTGGCCGACAGAATGAAGCAACCCCGCTGTAAAAGCGGTATCATGTAGATCGGGACGAATTCGCTTGCACAACAATTCACAGCCAATGGCGCTGGCAACACTATGATGCCACATTCCACCTTCTTTAAAACCGTAAATATTTTCTTCCGTATTAAACAGGTGTTCAAGTGACAATGTCAAAACCAAACTGCGAACCGTATGAAACCCCAAATACATGATTGCTTGAGTGAGAGACGAGACCACACGTGGAAGTCCATAATACGCAGAGTTGCACAGGCGTAAAATATTGCTGGTCAAGCCTTGATCCATTGAAATTTGATCGGTTAATTGTTTAGCGGATGCATTGGGATCACGGGTGATTTGCATCACTTTGACAACTACATCCGGCATTGGAGGGATATCTTTCACTTCACGCAACAATTTGGTTTGTATGGATTCAGATGTATTCATTATGAACCTTTACCAAAACAAGATATATCAACGCAGCAATACAATAGAATTCATTCGATAAATAAATTGTAAGTACAAACATATTATTAATCCAGTGAAGCGGTCATGATTCGGATTGCTCTTCGTTAATTTTTTCTTTCATCAACTGGCCGGGTTTAAAACTGATATGTTTCTTTTCCGGAACAGAAATAATTTCACTTGTTTTGGGATTACGGGCTTTTCGAGATGGGGTTGTTTTTACCTTAAAGATTCCAAAATTACGGATTTCGATATTCCCATCACGGGCCAAACCATCACACATTGCATCGAACATGGTTTGAACCACATCTTTTACCTGAGAAATATCAAAGCCCGTTCTATCGGCCACTTCTTTGACTATATCTTTTTTCGTACTCGTCATTTTATTAGCCCCTCCATAGAAACTGCTTCCCAACAAATGAATAGTATCTTGTAATATAATAAGAAATATGTGTGCTAATTACCCAACAACCAAAAGTTGAATCTAACATCTTAGCCAAAGATATTTGAATTTTTCTAAATTCAATATCCATTGGGGAGGGCGAATATCCTGATGAGCCGCTTGAACAAGAAACCGGCTCGGCGGGAGCCTCGCCCTCCCCACAAATTCTCACAATTCACAAGTAAGAATCTAATAAAATATGGTTTGGAGAGTTGAAGCGTTGAATCAAACAATCGGAGGGTGCTCTGCGCACGTTTGACGCCCGTATTTTTTGAGAATCGCTCTAACTCTAATAATGACTATAACTTACATTAAATCAAGAATCAAGACATTATTTCGAAATTTTCTTTGGATGGGTAAGACTAATCAATACGATGACATGAAAAAAAGGTAGCTTGTTCTCGAATATTAAATTCGGCTTAGATATTGGTTTATGATATTGTGATTCGATTGGTTCGTTTGATAATGAAAATCGTTCAAATGTTGTGGAATTTTTTCTTTAGAGAACGATGGGTTTTCAATATTCAAGCGTAACGTTGCCATACGTTTGCTTTCAGAATATCCACACTCTACTTGTATTCGCAATAACTTGCGCACCATTCTATAGATCGATAAACACAAATCGAGTTCTAAATCATTGAGTGTAATTTCTTCACGGTCTGGATCTTCACTCAACAAATTCGTACGCTCTTCGACTATATCTTGCAAACGACTGGCACGTTTGCGGTCCAATTGAGGGAGAATGAGAGCGATCACGGGTTTTCCCTGTGAATTCATTGAGGGTTGAATGGCAACCCGCGTAAGTTGTCCGTTTTTTTGATTTTGGGTTGCGTTTGAGATCAACAGAACAAGCGCATCCATAAATTCGGAGAGCGCTCTTTCGGGAACTTTCAATACAATATCCATATCGGAATTTTGCGTTTCGATGTTCAAATATTGAGAAAACAAATCTTCCACCTCAAAATGATTTTGCAGCCAAATGGGAAGGCGTACGCTGGTTACCGGACCATAGTCACCCTCTTCCAGACGTTTGTACAGTTCGACTTTGCGTAGAAATTCCCGGAACCGTTGTTCGAAGTCGAGATGTGTGGATTGGTTGGGATGACTAGCCAAAACCATCGAGTTTGCTTTGTAACTGGATAACACATCAATGACCAAGCGCTCTGAAAAATAAGAAGAGTCGCGTTGTTTAGGAAAACCACTCTCTTCACGCAAAAGAACGAAATACAAACGGGATTTATCGATTGTAGGGATGGCTGAAGCGCGAACCCGGCACGAAACAGATTGATTCGATGTGCGCTGTGGCCAAACACACATATCATCCACCCGCTGAACTTTTCGCGTGCGAATTAAAGGCGAGAGGCACTTTTTCAATCGATCGTCTACGATTTTAGATTCATCGAACCGGGCAAAACGCAGCAAACTTTCCGCTTGATCGTTGATGTAATGAATGCGGCATTCGTCATCGATTATCAATACACCATTCCATATCAAGTCAAACAAGATCAAAAGGCCCTCACGCAATTCGGTGCGCATGCGGTCAATTTCTGCAGTGCGTTCATTCAACGCTTTGCGGTACTCTGAATTCCCTTTTTCCAGCTGACGCAGAGTTTCGTTCAATACAATCGCATTTTTACGGCTTTCCTGCGTTTCTGCCAAAATGCGATTGATATAGGCTCCCAGGTCTTTCATGCCTGGTGAATAAGGATATTTGTCGATGCGCTGGCTGTAATCTCCACTGCAAATGTGCTTCAGAGTATTCAACATTCTCCTGCATTCACCAACGTAACCATTTTGAAAAAAACAATACGACAGTATGAAAGTCAATATAAATGAACCGACCGTCACATAGGTCATCCCCATTTGCAGCAGCCAATAATATTTCCAAGTCGCTTTCGGTTTCCATCGTATGCGCAACACACCCCAACTGGGATGATCTTTCAACGAGAGAGGCACGAACGTTTCACCACTTTTTTCTACATGGATAGGTTCATTAGCCGCCAACACTTCATGAAGCGAGAGTTTGGCCCGGGGAGAGGATTGATCGTTTGCTGGATTTGATTGCATTATACGAAAGTATTGCTTTCCTGGTTTGTCAAAAACGGTTAATTCATCTATAAAAGGATCGGCTTTTATTAAATGGTGTATGAAAGTTTCAATTTCATCTTGTTTTGGAGAATTCACGTTTCCCAGCAAAAAATCGTGGATAGAAGGGATGGTAACCAATTGGTTGGCTGTATTAATTGAATGGCGAATCAAATCATTGCTTCGTTTCACTTTGACCAAGGTGAGTAAAACAAAACAACCAATAAAAATAATGAGGGAGGTAACCAGAGCCCACACAAGAGAGGATTTAAATTGCAAACTTAATTTTCGTGGTTTAGTAAATAGCATTCCACTTCCCTGAAATCGTATTTGAACCAATCAGCGATTGAATCGATACAGTTGCAAACAAAACATCAAAAAAGGCGAATCTACAGAAACAGCCAAATGAAGTTTTATGCTAATTGGAATTATGACTCAGGGGATAAAGGCATAATCATAGCCAAAACAAAGAATATGCCCTATGCCTTACGGCAGCCCCTCAACCTTCAAGCAATATCATCAAAGCAATAAGTATTTTAGCACAAGGAAAGTATTTGTACCATATTTAAAATTAAAATAGGGGCAAGAATTTTCATCCTTACCCCTACATTGCATTATTCTGTTCTATTTCAATAAGTTAGTTGGCTGCACCGAATTCCAAATCACGCGCTATATCAAATCCAAGAAACAGGCTTTCAATCGGCTCAGCATCTCCTATTGCTGAAACGGTTCCCAAACCATTTAGAATGTAGAAACCGTCATTGTAATCGACAACACCGTCTTCATTGCTGTCTTCTGGATTGGAAACAATATCACGGGCAATATCAAACCCAAAGAAGCTAGCCCCTAAATTAAAGCTAAGATGGCCGGCATTATCAGGGTCTGAAGCGCTTCCGGCGCCCAAGGGCCCATCCGGCAAGCCAAATACTTGTCCAAATCCATTCAGCGTAATAAAGTCAACGATCTGGCCATCTTCAACATTCAATTCAAAATCACGGAAGATATCATCACCAGCAATCCCGTTGGTTACGTCTGGGCGTACAATTTCACCGTTGATATCTTCACCGAAGGACCACATAACGCCAAATCCATCCAGAATCACATAGCCATTCACGGTGCCATCATTGGCTTTGACCAATTCCAGATCACGGGCGATATCGAATCCAAACCCTTGATCCAATTTATCCACATTGAGAGTCGGTTCCGTATCCAATACTCCATTACCATTGGTATCTTCGTTGACAATCACATTGCCGCCAATACCCACGATGATATCCAACTGGCCGTTGCCGTTGGTATCTTCTGAATCAAATACGCCGTTCCCGTCTAAATCATCAAAAAACTGTGTACCAGATATACGCAAACGTCCCTGGGAATCATGTCCTTGCTGCATCGTAAACAAATCGCCAAAGAACGAAACTTCACCAAATGGGACGATCACGCCATTGCCCAAGAGCACATAACCACTAAATGGTTCTTCTGAAACCACTTCGAGGTCTTTAGCGATGGGATTGGTTAAATTCAATTGGTCGGTTGGTATTGGAGCATCGATCGAAGAACCAAGAGCAGAAATTGTTCCATCTTCCAACAGCATATAGAAAACGGATGGATTGTTTTCTACTTCAGCCAAGGCCACAGCAGAATCACTATTTAACGATGCAGAGGACAGCGTATTTTCACCGGAATGAAGACCGCCAAAACCATCCATAACAATGGGTTGTGAAGCGGTAACCGGATCCGTTACTTGCAATTCAACCGTATCGCTGATATTGCCGGCCTGATCTTCAGTGGAGATGTAAATTACATCCTGTTCAATTTGCAAACCACCAATAAAGAATTGGCCGAGTTCATCCGCTTGAGTAATACCCAGCAACCCGGTTTTGTTCTCGTTTTTGAAAATCGATACCCTGGCGCTCGCTTCTACAGAATCCGCACGGCCCTGCACACGATCACCACTGGCTGTAATTAAATCAGCATTGGGAGCAAATATCTCCACATCCAGGAATACAGGAATTGGATTGGGACTGAAGTTGCCAAATGCGTCCACTAAGGTAACAAATACCACAGAATGGCCACGTATGGTTTGTAATTCTGGATCCCAAAAGTTGTCACCAATATTGATTGGAGGCGCTCCGGGACGGGGGATGCCTGAAGCGGCATAAAGTTGCTGGAAGCCAATAATTTCTGTTTCTTTTGAATGAATATCAATTTGATTGTCGTCGTTTCCATCGGCAATCACAAATATAAACGGTATCGCATCGTCTGGAAGAGCGTTCGCGCCCCCGCCTGATGTTCCCGCAGGAAAGACACGATTCACTACAATTTGATCTTCCACACCACGTTCACGTTCAATCAATTCAACATCGTTTTCTGTGGGAGCCAGCCGGATGTCCGGACCCCGGCGGTCCAGGGCTGTATTATCTTCTTCAATCGAACGAAATCCAAGAATTCTAAGTGATCCATCACCCTGGCGTTCGGTGGCTACCAAATAAAATTCATCAACAAAAGTGGCCAAGGTTAAATCAATCTCTGGAATATCCAATGAGAACGATCCATCGGCGCCCACTTCCCTGAAGGTATTCAAACCGTTCACAAAGGGGAAGCCATCAGTAACATTTGGTTCAAATGTACGGAACGCGGAAATTTGGATCGTTCCACTGCTTCCGTCGATGGGGGTTCCATTATCGGCATTCACCAATCTTCCGTTAATCGTATCCGGCAAATTGGGGAGATTGTTCACTACATCGGTAATTTCGATGGCTACAATGGCTTCGTTAAGTGGGTTGCCATCTTCATCCACCAATTCAAACCCAACGAAGTTGCTGGGGTTTCCTAATGAATCCACAGCTTGTACCAAAATAATTTGACTGATGGATGCAGGAACAGGGATGTTGAAGTTGCCGTCTTGATCGGCCTTGCCTTGAGTGACAAAGAAGGTTTCTGCCGGACGGTCGGCAAATGTTTGAGGTTGATCGGGCACTTGGTTTAATGGAAACCCATAAATCAACACATTGGCGTTCGATTCTACAGTTCCGCTAATGTTAATATTCGGGAAATCTACAGTCGCGGCGAGGTTGCTGGGATCAACGGTTCCTTGGTCTCCAGAGATCACCACCGAAGTTGCATTGCCCGCTTGATCGATTGCGGTGACTTCGTATTCAAAAAACGGTGTGGCTTCGATTGCAAAAGAACCGTCAGGACCGGCCAAACCCGCGGTGACAAATGTTTCGGTATCATCTTCACTGAACAATCCAACAATCGATATGATTGAAGAGGGTTCGGCCACACCGGCAATCAAGAAATTGCCATTGGGTTGTTGGGTAGCCACCGGGGCTTCGGCAAAAAACGACTCATCGTCAAGATCAACCAATACAGGTTCGCCGACATTCCCTAATTGATCCCACGCTTGAAGATAGGCTTGTTGCCGGGGTTCATACACACCCCCTTCCGGAGCAAAACCAGGGATCACAATTTCAAAATTCCCATTGCCATCGGCAACAACGGGTGATGTTAACAAATTTTCGGAATTCTGATTGGGCAACACATCAACTGGAGGTTCTTCTGCAAACGCAGCCACTTGCGCGTATGGGTCGGTTTGCCCACGCACAACCGCAATACCTTCGTCACGAGGCGCGTCGGGGTCTAAAGGTGGATTGTTGGGAATCACAGTAGGCGTTTCTGAAATGGGGGCATCCGCATCGGTTTCAATTCGGCCCAGAAAAATTCGCGGCGGTGTGCCATCCGGCCCATCTTCCCGTTGAGAAACGATTCGCAAGAACAGAGTGGATGAATCAGTCAGGCTATTCATATCCGCAACGGAGAACGCAATAAAGGCGCCATTGCTGACAAAATCTCCATCGAAAAAGTTGGCTGTATCGATTACTTGCAATCGCTTGGTTCGGTCGGGATTGTTTACATCAACCGGTTCGGAAAAGATGCCAATTTGAGAAAAAGCCGGAACGGTTTGAATTCGTGTCGTTGTAGATCCACTATCCGACAGCCCTTCGTATTGATCAACCAGCACGGCACTGGAACCTTGACCAACCAACCGTTGAGTTAAAAGAACTTTGCCTAGCGCAGGTTGATCTGCCTCGTTTTCGGCAATGACATCCAAAAGAGCATGGGGTGGAACGCCTTCAGTAACCTGGTTGATTTCACCCGCCAAAACCCGGGCGGCACCGCGTTTATAAGCCCGAATGGCGTCAATGGCTTCTTCACCACCCAGAGTCATGTCTATGGTTCCCGTGATGGTTCCAGAAGGTGACGTCGCGGTTATCGTCACCGTTTCAACCGTGTCAGAAAAGCGTGCAGGCAGTTCGGAACGAATCGGAAATTTACCAGTGAAAGAGGCAAAACGCGACATTGGAGGGTTAACTCCATCCTCGAGGGTAATTTCGCTGAGAGCGGGAACAGCGCCCGTCAACCCATACATAACAATTTCGTTGCCGTCCCGAATAAGCAGGACATCTCCAAAACCTTGATCGTCACTGGAGATCTTCACACGGGTGAACTGATCAGATTGTGCGGACACTGTGGCAGGCAGGGCTAAGCCGACGAGCAACAGAATCGCCACAACCATCACCGCGCAGAACAGCCCATTTTGCTGTAACATTATGCTTCCTCCTCTACTGGTGCCGTCTTTCCTAGTTCGACGGATTCTTCGAAGGTGTTTCCCTTTCGAGGCGCCCTGATTGTCTCTGAGAACCTCTCGGTTTGTTTACACGACTGCTTTATTGCCGTAGGGATTTGTTGCTTTCTTCACTCACATTTCACAACAATCCCTGATTCACACACATGAAAACACTATAACTCTCTTCCGGAAAATTATCAGCAAAAATTTTTAGGATTCTTCATAAGAATCTGCCAACAAGGGCGTCTCATCAATTGGCGATTGTAGATCCGCTACCAAAATATTTACTGATTTTAATGTATATCCGGTCATTTCTTCAATAGCGCTTTTGACTTCCCGTTGAATGGTTCCTGTTACTTGAGGAATTGAACACCCTTCTTTCAAAATAACAGTCATATCAAGCATCACATCGTCTTCGCCAGTAGTAACTTTTACGCCTCTCGGCGCTTCACTACGGCCCCACACTTTAGACAAGCTATCAACTAATCCATCGGCAGTTTCCAACCCAACTACACCATTTATTTTGTGAGTGCATAAAATAGCGATGCTTTCAAAGACATCGTTGGAAACGCCGATATCACCAAATTCAGGAGAAGCGCTGTTGGTGGATTCATTCATTGCCTTCCACCGTTTGTCCGACCTTTTCTTTCATATATTTTCCTGCCTTGAATTGGACAATGTTGCGAGAAGGAACATCTGCCGATTCTTTGGTCACCGGATTGCGCCCTACCCGCGCAGGAGTACGTTTCACTTTGAACACACCAAAATTTCGTACTTCAATGCGCTTATCGTGAGCCAGGGTTTCGATAAAAACGTCAAAGACACATTCCACAACAGCTTTGGTGTGGTTTTTTTTGAGCTTGGTGCGTTGCGAGACAATTTCGATAATTTCTTTCTTAGTCACGCGATATCCTCTCCATGAATGTCGAACCAAGCGAAGCCAACATGAATGTCGAACCAAGCGAAGCCAACATGAATGTCAAACCAAGCGAAGCCAACATGAATGTCAAACCAAGCGAAGCCAACACGAATGTCAAACCAAGCGAAGCCAACACG
>CAZEZQ010000104.1:0-3988 GCA_964516245.1 uncultured bacterium
CCCTTATTAAGGGGGGGTAGGGGGGATCTGGCTTTTCTCATTCCGCCGAATCCCCTCAGCACCTGTGGTGCTTACCCCCCTTAATAAGGGGGGCAAAAAACGTTTCCTAAACATGTGGGTAAAGATCAGCTTAATAAGGGGGGGCAGCAGCATTCTCAGCCCTCCCCTAACCCCTCCCAATCTTGGGAGGGGAATGAAGTGGGGTGAGAAACCTCTCTCACCCCGATGACTCATTAGCTCCAAGTGATGTTCAATACTTTAGAGGCCGCGGTGATGACTTTGGCGAATCCAGCGATTTCAGAAATGGCAGTTCCTTCGATTTGACGGCGAATCAAGCGTTCGCTTTCGGTCATGACACCGGTTTCATAGGCTTCTTGCAACGCGAAGCGGCGGTCGAGACCGATGATTTGGTCGTTCGGTACGGTATTGTCGACAATCACTTCGGCCCCAAATAGGCGAATGTTTTCACCTTTGGTTTGGAAATCAGCGGAGATCACCGGCTCTTTGATTTCAGTAATGTTCAGCAAGGTGCTGGCCGTGGCAGTGTTGCAGAGCATCACGTTAAGGTCGTAAGGTTCGAACGAGAGCGCAAAGGTGACCAGGTCGGCATAGGTCAGCGAACCACTGCTAGCGGTGTTGAGGGATGCCGCTTCATTGTCATTGCCGTCTCCAAGGATCAATACCGAAATGGCGTCTTCAAATTTATCCCGCTGAATTTGCACGCCAATGGCGCGCAAAAAGATCGACACTACCGAAGCCTTTTTTCGGCGAATGGCTTCGTAAGTGGCCTGGAGATAGCGGCCATATTTTTTAATGTTGATCGAGTGTTCGGCGGTTTGCAATTCGAGCATGGGGAGACCGGCGCCTTCACCCACTTTGGCCAAGCGCTTTTTGTCGGCGCTGAGAACCGATTCATCCATATACAGGCTTTTGTAAGTGTTGTCGTCGATTTTGACGCGTGAAGCCAAAATGCGCTTGAGTTTGGTGAACTCGTCGATGCCGGTGCGAACCGAACGCGATACGAATTCGGGGAACAACACAGTGCTTTCTTGGGAGGCGAAAAAGCGGTCGATGATATCCGAATCTTCACCGTTGATGCGAATGCCCGCCAAGGCCAGTTGGCGTTCGAAAGCATCCAACTCCGCTTCGGTTGGAGACGGATCAAGCGTTTCGAGATAGCCGGTGAAGTCCATCCCCCGTTGGGCGGCTTCGGCATACATGCCTTCATGCAAAGGCAGAGAAGCGGCGCGGTGCAGTTCAACTGGGAAGGTATTGATTTTTTCTTCAGGGAAGTACATAAACATTCTCCTTGTTTGTTTTTTGGATTGGCTTACAGCAATACGTCACAGGTGTGATTGGTGGAATCGACAGCGACGGCGAGCCCGCGGGCGATGTTTCCACCGGCGGGATCCCCGCTACCACCAGCAATTGCGGGGGCCTGGTAGACTTTGCCTGCGCCATCCACCACCACGGCGTTGCCCACTTGAGGCGCGGGTTTGCCGGTGTTGATATCCAGGCGAACCACGCCCGATACTTGAACGGTGGCCAAGCCGCCCGCTACATGTTCGAGCCGGCCCAGCAGTTGATCGCCGTCTGAACCGTGATTGATTTGGTTGTTACCGGAGATGTGTACGGCGCTGCCGGTATCGTCAATGGCCAGGTCGTAGTCCTGCCCGGTTTTGCTGATTTCGAAGGTGGCGTATAACGCCCCGATTCCATTGTTATCTACTGAACGAACCATATTTGTTCCTCCATAGGGATGGGTTGGGCCAAGGCTTAACTCAGCCGGTATGCAGACCAATCGGCCTGTTTCATTGTTTGCAGTTCATGTTCACAATTGGGATGCGAATGGGGTTGAGTGGGGTAAAGGGTTTGAAATTCACGGTTGATAGTTTGATAAAGCCGTTCGACCTCTTCGCAGGTGAGACCGGTTTGCTCGAACGTTTGGTTCAAATCTGCAATCCGGTTTGTTTCTCCAGTGTAATGCACGATGGCGCGAAGCCGGTTGAGCGTATCGGCTTTCTTTTGTTGCAGCGTTCGTTCGCCCAGCTCGGCCATTGGTTTCCAATGGGCTTTTTCACTCGCCATGCGTTCAATGGTTTCTTGCTGCGCGGCAATGGCCTGGCCTTTGCCTTCCATTTGTTCGGTCAATTGCCGGCAACGTTCGGCCAGCTTCTGCATGGCGATAACAGCGGCAACCTTGTTTTGATATTCTGTAGGTATTTGATTTTGATTCATAACGCGGTCCTCTCTTGGTTAGATAAAAAAAATTCTTTTCTACCCTTATGCAGAAAAACCGCGATATGGTGAAATTAAAATGATTTTTTCAGGCGAGCAAGACCGTAAGTGCTTGAGAATTATGGGGTTAAAAAATTTAATTTATTTGAAATAATATGCAGGAAAGAAAATTTTTGGGAGTGAATTGTTTTCAGGATGATGATTGGACGTTGTACATAGGAAAACTCGTTCAGCGGACACCATTGGTGAATAAGAATCGATAGTATATCCTTGCATGATGAAAGATAGGAAAGCGAGGTGGCGCAAGATGAGTATTACCATTCATTTACCTGAAAAAATTGGGTCTATGTTACAACGTAAGGCTGAAAATCAGCATCGATCTGTTGAAGAGGTAGCGATAGACCTGCTTAATTCTATTTTGGAGCAAGAGGAAAATGTTCCCGACCTAGATGAGGTTGTCAGGAACATTCAGACGACTTCACCCAAACCACACAATATCCGCAACGCACAAGGTTCTTTAGCAGAAGCCCTTCAGAATGCCCCAGAAGATCCAGAATTTAACCTTGCCACGTGGGAACTTGAATGGGCAACTGTCGAGGCAGAAATGCAGGCTATTGCACGTGCGGACGATATTGCTGACAACAGATAAAGATTTTCAGTCAGTTCCTTTACTCCAGCATGAAAACTGGTTGTCTAAGTAGTCCAATTTTAATTAGAAATTTCTCTTATAGTAGAAAATCAGGTGGTACAATAGGCGCTCCCTTTGTTATACTAGCTAAAAAACGTGTTGTTTGATTTCTGTGCGTCAAAATAGAGTCTCACCTGTGGAAACAAAAACATGGAGATCCAAATCGATTCTCTTGTGAATCATCCAGATAAGATTGGCATTGTTTCAGAATGGTGTTACCGGGAATGGGGATATCTCACACCAACCATTGGTGCAGACCACTATGCACACTCTCTTCAGGCGTGGATTACTGATAATACTTTACTCCTGTTGATCGCTTTGGATGATGCAATTCCAGTGGGGTCGATTGGCTTGATTCATTTGGAACAATTAAGCGGGGTCATACCAGGTGATCTTGGCCCCTGGGTTGCCTTTTTGTATGTGATCCCTGGCTATCGAAACCGGTTGATTGGTGTGAAATTGATTCGCAGCCTATACAATCGGGCAAGGCGGGATGGATATCAGTCGCTCTTTTCTTTTATTGTAAATGAGAAGCTTCGAGAACTATCTTACCAATATGGATGGCGGGATGTTGATTTGACGGAGCGGATGGAATTTCCGTTTGTGGTACAAAAAATTGATTTATAATTGTTGAGAATCTTTTAAAGGCGAATTTGACATGATCTATACTGTGGTGGTTTTGCATGAAGTGGACGGTCGGTATACTGTTCTCGTTCCAGCGCTAAAGGGCTGCACGACTTGGGGTGAAACTTTGCCCGAAGCTCTTCGCATGGCTGAAGAAGCCATTCTCGCTTATCTTGAAGGGCTGCAAGAATTAGGTAAGGAATTTCCTAATGATGTGGAAACCGTTTCGTTTGATTGGAACGAAGCACAAGAGGCCTCGGTTTATCGAATTAAAATCAATGAAGTAGTTGCAGTAACACCAAATGCTTAGTGTCTCAGGGAAAGCATTGGTGAAAGCACTGGAAGAGGCGGGATTTGAAATTCTTCGTCAACGAGGAAGTCATGTAATTATGATTCATCGTGAAAAAGAATTAACTACAGTTGTGCCAGTTCATGGAA